>NZ_QAJB01000402.1:3121-5853 GCF_003061325.1 Microbacterium sp. HMWF026 | reverse complement strand
GCCGCGCGCGGTCGGCGGGCGCCGCCGCCGCGTCAGTCCTCGAACGCGCCGTAGACGCGCAGAGTGTTCTCGGCGACCTGGGCGGCGAGCTCGTCGGCATCCATCGACAGCTCCGCGGCGAGGAAGCGCAGCGTCACCGGGATGAGGTACGGCGCGTTCGGACGGCCGCGGTAGGGCACGGGCGTCAGGAACGGCGCATCGGTCTCGACCAAAATGCGATCGAGCGGGGTGACCGCGAGCGCGTCGCGCAGGTTCTGCGCGTTCTTGAACGTCACGTTGCCGGCGAACGACAGGTAGTACCCGCGATCGGCGGCGATCCGGGCCATGTCGGCATCGCCCGAGAAGCAGTGGAACACCGTCCGGTCGGGCGCGCCGACCCGCTCGAGGGTCTCGAGGACGGCGTCATGGGCGTCGCGATCGTGGATCTGCATCGCGATCCCGTGCTTCTTGGCGAGGGCGATGTGCGCCTCGAACGATCGGATCTGCGCCGGGATGCCGTCCGCCTCGGTGCGGAAGAAGTCGAGGCCCGTCTCGCCGATCGCCCGTACCCGCGGCTCGGCGGCGAGCTCGTCGATCACCGCGATCGCGGCGTCCAACTCGCCCGCCAGCTCGTAGGCGGGCGACTCGTTGGGGTGGATCGCGACGGCCGCGAGCACGCGCGGGTGCGACCGCGCCGCCCACGCCGACCACCGCGAGGAGTCGACATCGCCGCCGGCCTGCACGACCCCGTGGACGCCGACTGCCAGCGCGCGCTCGAGCTGCTCGTCGAGGGACAGGCCGGTCTCGCCGTCCTCGATCTCGAGGTGCGTGTGGTTGTCGTAGACCGGGATGCCGAGGGGTTCGGGCGCGGGCGGATAGCTGACGTCGCGGCGGCCGTCGACCGAACGCTCGCGCACGTACTGAATGGGGTCGCCGCCGTCGATCGTGTTGCGCGGGCGCTCGACGGGCGTGGAGCCGGCCGCGGGGGTCGCGGACCCTTCGACGCGCTCGGGGACGGCGTCGGGCCCGGGGGCCTGGGGAGCCGCCCCGTCGGACGGCGCCATCACGCCTGCTCGACGCGCGGGAACAGCGGCGACAGCGCGGTCACCACCGAGCCCGGGCGCAGCGCGCCCCAGCCGCCCGCCGCGCGGATCGGCTGCGCGACGAGCGCCCCGAGGGACTCCTCGGCGCCGAGGGCGGCCCAGAGCTTCGCGGTCGACTCCGGCATGACCGGTGACAGCAGCACCGCGAGGGCGCGCAGGCCCTCGGCCGCGGTGTAGAGCACGGTTCCCAGACGCTCGCGCTGCGTTTCGTCTTTGGCGAGCGCCCACGGCTCGTTCTCGGTGATGTAGCCGTTGAGCGCGTCGACGATGGTCCAGATCGCCGCGATGGCCTCGTCGATGCGGAAGCGCTCGATCGCCTGGTCGGCGGTGGTCGCGGCATCCGCCACGATCTTCTGGATCGCGCGATCGCCGTCGGTGTACGCCGCCGGGGCGGGCACGACGCCGTCGAAGTACTTCGCGATCATCGCCACCGTGCGCGACCCCAGGTTGCCGAAGCCGTTCGCGAGCTCGGCCTGGTAGCGCGCCGACAGGTCTTCCCACGAGAACGAGCCGTCCTGGCCGAACGCGATCGCCGACAGGAAGTAGTAGCGGTACGCGTCGGAGCCGAAGACGTCGGTGATCTCGGTCGGGGCGATGCCGGTGAGCTTGGACTTCGACATCTTCTCGCCGCCGACGAGCAGCCACCCATGCGCGAAGACGCCGCGCGGCACGTCGAGACCCGCGGCCATGAGCATGGCCGGCCAGATCACCGCGTGGAAGCGCAGGATGTCTTTACCGACGACGTGGAACGCGGGCCAGCGACGCTCGAACTCGGCGGGGTCGGTGCCGTAGCCGACGGCCGTGGCGTAGTTGAGCAGGGCGTCGACCCACACGTAGATGACGTGCGAGGGGTCCCACGGCACCGTGATGCCCCAGTCGAACGCCGAGCGCGAGATCGACAGGTCTTTGAGGCCGCTGCGCACGAACGAGACGACCTCGTTGCGCGCGGACTCGGGACGCACGAAATCGGGCTCGGTCTTGTACAGCTCGAGCAGGCGGTCCTGGAACTCGCTGAGCTTGAAGAAGTAGTTCTTCTCTTGCAGGAGCTCGAGCGGCTTGGAGTGGATCGCGCACACCTTGAGCCCCTCGAAGGGGCCGGTGCCGTCGACGATCTCGGCCTCGGGCTTGAACTCCTCGCAGCCGACGCAGTACAGCGCCTCGTACTCGCCCGCGTAGATGTACCCGCGGTCGTGGAGCGCCTCGACGAACTGCTGCACGCGCTCCTCGTGGCGCGGCTGCGTCGTGCGGATGAAGTCGTCGTTGGCGACGTCGAGGGTCTCGAGCAGCGGGAACCACGACTCGGTCACGAGCTTGTCGACCCACTCCTGCGGGGTCACGCCGTTCGCGGCGGCGGCGCGCAGCATCTTCTGCCCGTGCTCGTCGGTGCCGGTCAGCATCCAGGTGTCGTCGCCCGCCTGGCGGTGCCAGCGGGCGAGCGTGTCGACGGCCACGGTCGTGTACCCGTGCCCGATGTGGGGCAGATCGCTGGGGTAGTAGATCGGCGTCGTGATGTAGAAGGATCGGCCGGAAGTCACCTGGTGATTCTACGGGGGGCCGCCGACACTCCCGCCGCGTGTGACGGGCGCCTCGGCGCGCGAGGGGTCGGAAACCGTCGCCGGAACGACGCAGCTCGACCCCCGCGCGCGAGAA
>NZ_QAJB01000402.1:498-3111 GCF_003061325.1 Microbacterium sp. HMWF026 | reverse complement strand
CGCCTGGTACAGCTCGCGCGAGGAGTGGCCCGTCTGCGACGCCACCTCGGCGGCGGCGTCCTTGAGACGCGCTCCCCCGCCCACGAGCGCGAGCACCTGGGTCACGGCATCCGGGAACTCCACCTCGCGCGCGGCCGCGCCGCCGACGACGATCGCGATCTCACCGCGGACGCCCTCGGACGCCCACGCCGCGAGCTCGCCCAGCGTCCCGCGCTTGACCTCTTCGTACAGCTTCGTCAGTTCGCGGCAGACGGCGGCGGGACGATCGGCGCCGAACGCCCCCGCGAGGTCGTCGAGGGTGGATGCCAATCGGGACGGCGACTCGAAGAAGACGAGCGTGCGCTGCTCGGACGCCAGCTGCGCGAAGACCTTGCGACGCTCCCCGGGCTTGCGGCGCGGAAACCCCTCGAACGCGAAGCGGTCGGTGGGGAGCCCCGCGACGGCGAGCGCCGTGACGACCGCGCTGGGTCCGGGCAGGGCGGTCACCGTCACCCCGGCCGCGGCGGCGGCGGCGACGAGGCCGAAACCGGGGTCGCTGACGGTGGGCATGCCGGCATCGCTGAGCACGAGCAAGTCGTCCTCGCGGGCGAGCGCGACGAGCTCGGCGGCGCGCTCCTTCTCGTTGTGGTCGTGCAGCGCGATCAGGCGCGGACGGTTCTCGACGCCCAGACCGGCGAGCAGGCGCTGGGTGGTGCGGGTGTCCTCGGCGGCGACGACGGTGGCGTTCTCGAGCGCCTCGACCAGCCGCCGCGAGGCGTCACCGAGATTGCCGATCGGGGTCGCCGCGAGGATGATCACCGTTCCACCTTAGGCTGGGGGCCGTGAGCGCTGCCGCCCCTTCCCTGCTGCCCTCGGCCGAGCCGACGCGCCTCGACCGATGGCGCGACGTCCTGCTGGCCGATCCGCGGCGCCTGCGCCTGTGGCGGTGGCTCGCCCCGGCGATTGTCACGCTGGTAGCCGCGGTGCTGCGCCTGGTCGACATCGGCAACCCGCACCAGCTCGTCTTCGACGAGACGTACTACGTCAAGGACTCCTGGAGCCAGTGGGTGCTCGGCTACCCCTCGCAGTGGCCCGAAGAGACCGATCCGCGCTTCGCCGCCGGTGAGACCGACATCTTCACCGGTATCGGCAGCTACGTCGTGCACCCGCCGCTGGGGCGCATCCTCATCGGCGCGGGGATGGCGCTGCTCGGCCCCGACTCCGCGACCGGCTGGCGCATCTCGGCCGCCGTGTTCGGCACGGCCACCGTGCTGCTGGTCTACCTGCTCGCGTGGAGCCTGACGCACTCGATCGTGTTCTCGTCCGTGGCATCCGGTCTCATCGCCATCGACGGACTGGGAATCGTGCTCAGCCGCATCTCGCTGCTGGACGTCTTCTTGACGTTCTTCATCGTCCTGGCGTTCTGGTTCGCCGTGCTCGACCGGCGCCGTACGGGCGACCGGCTCGACGCCGCGATGGACGCCCTGCCCGGTCACACGCACACCTGGGGTCCACTGCTGTGGGACCGCCCGTGGCTGCTGGCCGCGGGTGCCGCCGCGGGGGCGGCGACCGCCGTGAAGTGGTCGGGCCTGTACGTGCTCGCCGCGATCGGCGTCTACGCGGTCGTGACCGACGCGCTCGCCCGGCGCCGCCAGAGGATCGTGCAGTGGCCGATGGATGCCGTGCGCCAGGGCCTGATGTCGTTCGTCGTGCTCGTGCCGATCAGCGTCGTGGTGTACCTCGCGAGCTGGACCGGGTGGCTGTTCACCGACGGCGGCTACATGCGCGAGACGGACCAGAACGCGACCGGACCCTTCGCGTGGGTGCCGATGGCCCTCCAGAACCTCTGGGCGTACCACCAGGAGATGTACCGGTTCCACGTCGGGCTGGTCACCCCGCACAGCTACGCCAGCCCGGCGTGGCAGTGGCCGCTGCTGCTGCGCCCCACGTCGATGTACTGGCATCAGGACGATGTCGGGGTGAACGGCTGCACCCTGCCGGCCGGGTGCACCGAGGCGATCTCGAGCATCGCGAACCCCGTGATCTGGTGGGCCGGGATCGCGGCATCCGTCTATCTGCTCGTGCGGTTCGTGATGGTGCGGGACTGGCGCTTCGCGGTCGTGCTCACGGGCCTGGCCGCCACCTACGTGCCGTGGCTGCTGTACCCCGAGCGCACGATCTTCCAGTTCTACACCGTGGCGATGCTGCCGTTCCTGGTGCTCGCCCTGGCCTTCGCGCTGCAGGACGTCGCCCGCGGGGTGCGCGGATCCTCGCGTCTGAGCGGACAGGTGATCGTGCTGGCGTTCCTCGTGGTGTGCGTGGGGGTGTCGGCGTTCTGGTACCCCGTGTGGGCGGGACTGCCCGTGCCGTACGAATTCTGGCGACTGCACAACTGGCTGCCCAGCTGGATCTGAGCCGGATCCCGCCCGCTCCTCAGCGCAGGTGCGCGGGGTCGGTCGTCGGCAGCGCGCACGCGAACGCGCGGCAGTCGTACGCCGTGGCCTCGCCGCCCTGGGCCACCTTGCCCGCGAACAGCTCGAACCCCGCCTCGGCGAACGCCCGCGCCTGGTCGGGCGAGACGACGGCGACCACGTCCGCGGGCAGGCGTCGCGCGACGTCGGCGATCTCGGCATC
>NZ_QAJB01000402.1:0-488 GCF_003061325.1 Microbacterium sp. HMWF026 | reverse complement strand
CTCCGACGACGACCACCTGGCGGGGCGCTGCGGCCAGCCCGACCGCGACCTCGAGGATCGCCCCGTGCGCGAGCGGCGACGACAGCGCGGAATCGGCGGCGGCACGCACGAGCTGGACGGCGGCGTCGCGGTACCGCTCCCCCGCACCCAGGCGCCACAGGTCGAGCGCCGCGGCGGCGAACACCGACGGCCCCGAGGGCGAGGCCCCGTCGCTGGGCACACCCTGTGCCCGCATCCCCTGCGCGAGAAGCACGGGATCGCCGCCGCCGGGGGGATGGGTGCCGTCCCCGCCGACGCACTGGTCGACCAGCGCCCGCGCGCGCTCGGCGTAGACGGCCTCGCCGGTCGCCCGGGCGAGGGCGAGCAGGCCGCGTGCGAGCCCGCCGTAGTCCTCGAGCGTCGCGGGAGCGGCGCTGCGCACCTCGTCGAGCGAGGCGCGGCGCAGCGTCCCGTCGTCGTCGACGTTGCTCTCGAGCACCGCGTCGGCC
>NZ_QAJB01000043.1:3855-13471 GCF_003061325.1 Microbacterium sp. HMWF026 | reverse complement strand
AGATCACGCAGAGGCCCGATCCCACGCTCGCCGAGCTCCGGGTGTCGGGCGCTCAATGAACGCGCTTCTCTGTCCGGAACGGACGCGTCCCAGCAGCCCGTCGTCCGCCGGTGCGACCTCGTGGAATGCCACGGTCGCCGAGCCGCGAACGAACGCCATGAGCACGGGGATGAGGTCCTGCGCCTCATCGCCAAACCGAGCTGCTACGGCGCCCAGGTCACTGGTTGGTTCCGGCGCAACACCCCATCCGGTGTGGCGCACGGTCGCGTCGCTGAGCTTCGCATCGTCGACTGCGGGTGAGCTTGCAACACCGTTCGCGGGAAAGCGCGCGTCGGCGTCGCGAACCGCGACAGGGTTCCGGAATCTGCTGTTCCCCGTCCACCACGTCTCTCAGAAACTGCAGCGGTACAGAAAATCGTCGGGTGAGCTCATGAGCACGGGGGCGGACACGACAGTTCTGCTCGAGCGGAGTTGGTGGGACATCCTGTTGGCGACGTCATTCATCGTCGAGAAAAAAGAATGGCTCGACGAACTTCCCGGGGGTGGTGATGGGCACGTCCGCAGACTCCCATGCACTCTGGAGCGTCTGCTGCACCTGATCGGCGAGCGCCTCGAGTGTCGAGGGGAGCGAGGCCGACGGATCCTGCTCGGCGAGTTGCTCGATGATCGTCACGGGACGACCGTCCGGGAGAGAGATCCTGGCCACCTCCAGGAGAACGACCTCGGGTGGAAGGACGATCTCCTGCTCGGCAGGGTTGGCGGCGAATGCCGCTATGTTGCGCCCCGTACGGCTCACGATGGCAGCAACGGCCGGGGTGGAGAAGTTCTCCGTCGCGATTCGGGGGTCCCTACTGGTCGCGGTCAGTCCACGGGTCCAGCGCGCTGGCTTCAGGGGCGGAACGCCGGGAAGACCATGAAAGACGACACCCGTGTATGCGGGTAACCGCTCGAGCGCGCGGAGAAGAGCCAGGGCAGCACCGGCCGCGTCAGTCATGCGCCGATCCTCCCAACTCGTTGTCTTCTACGAGTTCAGGGGGACGGGGCGCCGGCCTTTTCACGACGATGCCCGGCAGCATACTGTCGGCTTTTTCGGGGATGGTCGGACGACTCCTGTAATCCCCCGCCAGCTGGCGCCGTCGGAGGTTGTCCATGGCGGCTTGCGTTTTCTCTCGCTCCTCAGCCGACAGCCCAGCAGCTATTTCGTCGAAGTCCGTCACGGCACCTCCCGCATAATGATCTGAATCTGGCCGTCCACTTCGCGGCGACGCAGCACCTCGAAGTCCGTTCCGGGCTTGAAGAGGACTTCATTCTCGTGGTCCGCGAAGCGGCTGAGGTGTTGAACGCTCTTCCCGTGTACCGATTCGATTTCGTACTGCACTTCTCCGGCGAAGGCGCGATCGATGTCTGCACTAGTGAAGGACTTATTCGTCACGATCTGGCCGGGTTGATAAGCATCGAGGTACGTCGCCCCAGGCTCCAGTCTTTCTCCTCGAAGGACGGTACCGGGATGGTCGGGGAGACGATCCAGAGCTCGGACTGCGCCATCGATAGCGCTCTGCAATTCCGGTGTCATCGGAATCTGTCCTCGCAGTGCCTTGTTGATGTCGACGTACAGTGGCCCCGTGTAGTCCCGCAGCGCTTGCTCATCAGCTGCTATCTGCTCAGGAGTGGCATCGTCGGAACGCGACGGAGCGTCCACTTCATCGTCAGCACGATGCGCCGATGGGCTGCCTTCAGTGCCACCGCGGGGTGGCACGTCGTCCGCATGCGTGCCCGCGATAGGTGGCTGCTCAGGTGCGCGGGTCGGAGGCGTCGCCTCTGCAGCGCGGCGTGGGACGCGGCGGAACATATCCTCTCCGCGGCTCATCAGCGCCTTGAGCTCGCCCAGCAGGTCGCCGAGCTTGCCGCACGAGCGCAGCAGGCCGGTGAGCTTGCTGCTGATCTTGGCGGTCCAGCTGGCGACGCGGGTGGAGACCTGCGTGATGATCCACGGGGTGGCAAGGCCCACCGTGACCACGGCCTGCGTCGCCCACGAGATCGCGGAGCCGACCAGCTGCGACAGGATGTCGCGCACGAGGTCGTGAACGACCTGCACGATGGTCGACGCGATCTGCAGACCGGTGGCCATCGCCCCCGCCCATTGACCCGATGCGCGGATGTGCGCGGCGGCGTCGGTTTGGAACCGGCGGTACGCCTCGATCGCCTCACCGGCCATGTCGTCCAGGTCGGTGACGACCCGGTCCAGGAAGTCGGCGGACGCGTCGAGCTGGGTCTGGACGTTGGTCCAGGTCTGCGCGAACCCCATCACGGCGCCGGCGTCGCCGGTGAGGTCGTTGAACCAGCCCTTGATCGGCTCGAAATGATCGATCAGCCAGCCGAGGCCTGCGGCGATCAGCGACCCCAACGGGTCGATGACGGCGGCGACGGTGTCCACCGCGGTGCTGAACGCCGCCAGTCCACCCTCGACCCAATCACCCGACTCGATCGCGTGCGCGAGCTGCGTGCCGGAGTCGAGCAGCCCGGCCCCGCTGAACGGTGTCGCGGTGTCGACCGGTCCGGCGATGAGCGCGTTGCTCACAGGCCAGCCTCCAACGCCCGCACCCACTCCATGACTTTCTGCTCGTACGCCTCCATGTCGTGGCCGACGCCGACGATCTCGGTGGCCGAGCGGCGCACCATGTCCTCGGCGGCGCCGATCAGCGAACGGGCGGCACCGGCCGCCACCGTCGCCGGCGCCACCAGGAACGAACACAACACCCCGAACGCCTCGGCATTCAGGCCCCCGGAGGACCCGGCATCCCGGGCGACGGAGATATCGGATGCCACCGCGCCCAACCGAGACGCATGCGACCCGATCAGCTCGGAATCGACGGCGATACGCTCCGCCACGGCGTCAGACCCGGAACCCCATCGGCGCAGACGGCGGCGACTGCCGCTCGATCTCACCCGCCAACCGGTCCACGATCGCCGAGTCCGCACCGAACGCCGCGCGCGAGATCTCCAACGCCTGCTCCCCCGCGAGCCGCTGCGCAGCCCCCGCCGTCTCCACGATCAACCGCTCCAACGCGTCCGGGCGCAGCTCATACGCCGCGTCCGCCAGACGGATACCGACCAGCCGGCCGGTGGCATCCACCGTCACCGCCACCTCACGTCGCGGCGCCGTCGCCGTCGCCCGCACCGCATCGATGTCCGCCTGCACCTGCTGCGCCTGCGCGGCACGCACCTGCGCCTCAGCGACCTGCTGCTCGATACGGGCGATCGCCGCCTCCGCCTCGCGAGAAGAGAAGAGATCACTCATTCGATCGAGCGTAGTCGGATGATTCGGCGCGCACCGCCTGGGTAAGAGAATTCTCATCCAGGCCCGGTCCGTACACGAAAACGCCCCCTCCCGGAGGAGGGGGCGTTCTCAGTCGTCAGCGTGGATCAGAAGTCCATGCCACCGGTCGGGTCGCCCGCGGGAGCGGCGACCTTCTCGGGCTTGTCGGCGACGACGGCCTCGGTCGTGAGGAACAGACCGGCGATGGATGCCGCGTTCTGCAGAGCCGAACGGGTCACCTTGGCGGGGTCGATGATGCCCTGTGCGAACAGGTCACCGTACTCGCCGGTCGCCGCGTTCAGGCCGTGGCCCACGGGGAGCTCCGAGACCTTGTTGGCGACGACACCGGGCTCGAGACCGGCGTTCAGCGCGATCTGCTTGAGCGGAGCCTCGATGGCGACGCGCACGATGTTCGCACCCGTGGCCTCGTCACCGACGAGCTCGAGGTTCGCCAGCGCGTTCTTACCGGCCTGGATCAGCGCGACGCCACCACCGGCGACGACACCCTCTTCGACGGCGGCCTTGGCGTTGCGCACAGCGTCCTCGATGCGGTGCTTGCGCTCCTTGAGCTCGACCTCGGTCGCGGCACCGGCCTTGATGACGGCGACGCCACCGGCGAGCTTGGCGAGGCGCTCCTGGAGCTTCTCGCGGTCGTAGTCGCTGTCGGTGTTCTCGATCTCGCGGCGGATCTGGGTCACGCGACCCTCGATCAGCTCCGACTCACCGGCACCCTCGACGATCGTGGTCTCGTCCTTGGTGATGATGACCTTGCGAGCGCGGCCGAGCAGGTCGACGGTCGCGTTCTCGAGCTTGAGGCCCACCTCTTCGGTGATGACCTGGCCGCCGGTGAGGATCGCGATGTCCTGCAGCTGCGCCTTGCGACGGTCGCCGAAGCCGGGGGCCTTGACGGCGACCGACTTGAAGATGCCGCGGATCTTGTTGAGCACGAGCGTCGCGAGAGCCTCGCCCTCGACGTCCTCGGCGATGATGAGGAGCTCCTTGCCCTCCTGGATCACCTTGTCGACGATGGGCAGAAGGTCCTTGATGTTCGAGATCTTCTGGTTCGCGATCAGGATGTAGGGGTCCTCGAAGACCGCTTCCTGACGCTCGGGGTCGGTGACGAAGTAGGGGTTGATGTACCCCTTGTCGAAGCGCATGCCCTCGGTGAGCTCGAGCTCGGTGCCGAAGGTGTTGCTCTCCTCGACGGTGACGACGCCTTCCTTGCCCACCTTGTCGATGGCCTCGGCGATGAGCTCGCCGATGGCGGGGTCGGCGGCGGAGATCGACGCGGTGGCCGCGATCTGCTCCTTGGACTCGACCTCCTTGGCCGAGGACAGCAGCTCGTCGGTGACGGCCTTGACGGCCTTCTCGATGCCCTTCTTCAGGCTGATGGGGTCGGCGCCGGCGGCGACGTTGCGCAGTCCCTCGCGGACGAGAGCCTGGGCGAGGACGGTGGCCGTGGTGGTGCCGTCACCCGCGACGTCGTCGGTCTTCTTGGCGACCTCCTTGACCAGCTCGGCGCCGATCTTCTCGTACGGGTCGTCGAGTTCGATCTCCTTGGCGATCGAGACGCCGTCGTTCGTGATCGTGGGGGCGCCCCACTTCTTCTCGAGCACGACGTTGCGACCGCGGGGGCCCAGGGTCACCTTGACGGCGTCGGCCAGCGTGTTGAGGCCACGCTCGAGACCGCGACGGGCCTCTTCGTCGAAAGCGATGATCTTTGCCATAAGTGTGTCGTCCCTCCCGGACGGGTGACTTCCAGATTTTGGCACTCGACGAAAGCGAGTGCTAACTCATTCTGGCACTCGCCCCTGGGGAGTGCAAGCCGCCTCACCCGTCCGGGAACGACGAAGGCCGTGGCATCCGACTGCGGATGCCACGGCCTTCGATGCAGCGTTCAGGCCAGTCGCACGGACTCCGCCTGCGGGCCCTTCTGCCCGCTGCCGACGGTGAACTCGACGGCCTGTCCCTCTTCGAGGACGCGGAAGCCCGACATCTCGATGCTCGAGTAGTGGACGAACACGTCCTGCCCATCGGACACGGTGATGAAGCCGTATCCCTTCTCGGCGTTGAACCATTTGACGGTGCCCTGCGTCATGCGAATCTCCTGTTGCTGAACGACGAGGTCATCGTAAGCACGGGGGATGCCGCGTCGCGGGGCGTTCAGAGCAAAGTTGACGTAGGTGCACCGAAGTGTTTACGCCGCGGAAACACCGGGCTCCGCCAGGGTCAGGGCGCGGGGGTTTCGTCCGCCCCGCCCGCGACCCGGTCCAGACCGAGGACGACGATCAGACGCTTGACGTCGCTCTCGTCGCCGGGGGTGTTGGGGTCGTCGGTGGGCTGCAGGAAGTCGCTCTGCGCCACCTCTGCTCCCCCGATCGTCTGCGCGAGCCCCTCGGCCGCGGGCAGATCGGTGTCGCGAAGGTAGTAGATCGTCGTGGTCGCGAAGTCGGTGCTGTCGGACGATCCCGTCTCGACGGAGGTGCCGGGCCACCCCGCGGCGACGATGCGGTCGCGGGTCTCGCCGGCCAGACCGTCGTTCGTCGTACCGTTCAGGACGACCACCGAGTACGACGTGTCGACCACGGCGGGCGTCGTCGGCTCGGCCGAGGCCGAGGGAGCGGGGGCCGCGTCGTCGCCCAGCGAGATGCGTCCCGACACCACCAGCGTGCCGAAGATGCCGACGATGATGAGCACCAGCGTGGCCAGCGCCGCCCAGAGGAAGACGATCCACCCTCGGAGCCGCGGCTTCTCGGCACGGTGGGCGCCGACACGGCCGGAGGCGTCGGGCAGGTCGTCGAAGCGATCCCGAGGGAAGGTCGATCTGGCCATTCGACGATCGTATCGGTCGATGCCCTGGGCGCCCGTCAGCGGGTGGCCGACCGCGTCACGCGAGAACGGTGCATCTCGGCGGCGTCGTCGCGTCGACGGCGCAGGCGCCGCACGAGCATCGGATCGTGGGCGAGGGCTTCGGGGGTGTCGATCAATCGACCGAGCAGCTGGTAGTACCGCGCGGGCGTGATCTCGAACTCGGCGCGAATCGCCTCCTCCTTCGCACCCGCGTGCCGTCGCCACTCACCCTCGAAAGCGAGGAAGGCGAGATCGCGGTCCGACAGAGTCACCCGGCAAAGCTACTGCGCGGCGGGTCGGAATCCCGGATGCCACGCCACCCACGCCCCGAGCGGATCCACCTCGCCCAGGACGTCGCCGTCCAGAGCGAGAGAGAACCCTCCGCGCACGGCCTCCACCCGTCGCGTCCACCCGTCGTGGAGCGCCGGCGCGTCGAGGGTGATCCAGCGTCCCGCCGCCCGCGCGGCGTCGATCACGGCGCCGCGGCGCGCGCGGGGGACGTGGGCGAGAACGCCGGGCGTGGTGACGACGAGTGTCGCGTCGCGCGGGGCCCGGGCGGCGAGGTCCGGCAGCGCTTCGGCACCGTCGCCCGTCACGAGCAGCGGCGGATCGGCCGCGGCGATGTCGAGCGCGCCGACGATGCGTTCCCGGCGTCCTTCCTCACCCGGCCAGACCAGACCCGCCAACCACGCGCGGTCGTCCGGATCCCGCGCGTCGAGCGGGTTGAGGTCGATCCCCGCCCGCCAGACGATCTCGGGCATCCGCAACGCGGGCGACCCGGTGAGCTCCGAGGCCAGGATCACCGCGCTCGGCCCCGCGGGCGGATCCAGGGCGACGGTCTCTGCGCCGCGGTGGTAACGGTACGAATAGCGGTCGGGGTACAGGCACAGCCCCGCGCTCGCCCCGACCTCGAGCAGGGCGATCGGCCCGTCGATCAGCGACAGCGCCGGCAGCAGGGTCGCGCAGCGGAGCGGTTCGTTGGTCTGGACGCTCCGCCGCCCGCACTCGAGCGCGATCGACTCGGCGTGGGCGACGACCCACACGGCCCACTCGTCGATGTCGGCGTCGGGGGCGCCGAGCACGCGCATGACGGCGAACACGAGCGGGGGCTGTCGACGGGTGTCGGGGATCGCGGCGAGCGCTGCCGCGAGATCGCGGTCCCCCGCGACGCGCGCCGCCCACTGCTCGTAGACCGCTGATCTTCCCGGGGCCTCGTCGCGGGCGAAGCGCCCGTAGCGCTCGACGACGGCATCCACGGCATCCTGATCCATCGGGAAATTATCCCGCCACGACCGGGGACGCGTCGCGCGCGAGACAATGGAGGGGACGAAGGAGAGAACACATGACCTACGCCGTCGACAAGTCCGACGACCAGTGGCGCGCCGAGCTCAGCCCCGAGCAGTACGCGGTGCTGCGCCAGGCCGGTACCGAGCGCGCCTGGACCGGTGAGCTGCTCGACGAGAGCCGCGCCGGCCTGTACACCTGCGCCGCGTGCGGGGCCGAACTGTTCCAGAGCGGTACCAAGTTCGACTCGCACTGCGGGTGGCCGAGCTTCTACGAGTCCGTCCGCCCCGAAGCGGTGGAGCTGCTCGACGACAACAGCCACGGCATGCAGCGCACCGAGGTCCGCTGCGCGAACTGCGGTTCGCACCTCGGGCACGTCTTCCCCGACGGTTTCGGAACCCCCACGGGCGACCGGTACTGCATGAACTCGCTGTCGCTGAACTTCACCCCCGAAGAGCAGGCGTGAGCGCACTCGAGGCGATGCGCGACCGCCGGTCGTGGTCCAAGGTCACCGACCTCGCCCCGACCGGTCCCGAGCTCGAGGTGTTCGTCGCCGCGGCCGGCCGCGTGGCCGATCACAAGACGCTGCGACCCTGGCGCCTCATCGAGATCCGCGGCTCCGACCGCGACCTCTTGGCGCGCGCGCTGAACAAGGCCGACGGCAAGAAGGGGTACTCCTCCAAGCCCCGACGTGCACCGCTGATCATCGCGGTGGTCGCCGACCTGCGCTCGAAGAAGATCCCCGCGTGGGAGCAGGAGGCCGTGGCATCCGGTGTCGCCCACATGCTGAGCCTCGCGCTCGACGAAGCCGGCTTCGGCGTCTTCTGGCGCACCGACGACAACACCCGCAGCAAGGTCCTCGCCAAGGCCCACGGTCTGGCGAAGGGCGAGGTGCTGCTCGGCTGGCTCTACGTCGGCGGCAAGCCCCCGCGCACGCGTCCCGTGCGGCGAAAGACGGTGGATGCCGCGAAGCACATCTCACGACTGCCCGGCGGCAAGAAGCGACGCCCGGTCGACGAGGCGCGCCTCTGACCCCGTTCCTCCGGTGCGATCGACGCCGTCGGCTGCGGCCGGCGGCGTCGTCGTCTGCCGGGCGGGACTGCCACGGCGCCGCGCCTCGCGGTCAGCGGCGACGACGCCGCCACGGGACAGCGGCGACCGCGACACCGGCGATCGCGACACCGGCGGCCAGAAGGGCGACCGGCGTCGAGGGAGCCGCGGGAGCGGGCCAGAGCGCATCCAGCAGCACAGAGGTCGTCAGCAGTCCGACGACGGAGCCGAGCCCGAGCAGCAGCACGCCCGTGCGGCGCACGACGACCGCCGACAAGAAGATGTAGACCACCCCGACCGCGCCGCCGAGGTAGAGCCAGGGTTCGGTCGGCACGACGCGCGGAACGTCGACCGCGACGACGTGGATCACGGCGGCGACGACGAGCACGACGGTTCCACCGATGAAGTTGACCAGGGTCGCGGTGAGCGGGCTCTCGACCCGCACGCGCAGACGGCCGTTGGTGCCCTGCTGCCACGCGACTCCCGCACCCGCGACGGCCGGGACGATCAGCATCCACAGGGGGACGCCGCCCAGCGCATCGCCCGAGAGGCAGACGACGACCCCCGCGATCGCGAGCAGCGCGCCGATCACGCGGCGCACCGTGACCGGCACGACCCCCGCGGGGCCGTATCCGACGCGGTCGAGCACCAGCCCGCCGGTGGTCTGCCCCGCCACGAAGCCGACGGTGAACAACGCCACGCCGATGATGGCGACGGTCAGGCCCTGACTCGCGACGGTGAACGCGCCGGCCAGCCCGCCCAGCAGCATCCACGGCGGCAGTGTGCGCGAACGGATGCCGTCGACCAGCCGTGCGAATCCGCGCCGTCCCTCGGGCAGGAGCGCCGAAAGGACGACCAGGATGCCGAGTCCCGAGCTGAACGAGATCGCCGCGGCGACGATCCCGTCGCCGATCTCGGCCCCGAGCGTGCCGTTGATGCGGGCCTGCAGCGCCGTGAGCGCACCGATCAGCACCGCCCCGCCGACGGCCACGCCGATCGTTCCGCGCTCGGACACGGTTCTCCCCTCGCGCCCCCGGGCTGAGGGCCACCGTCGATCGTACGGCGGCGGCGCCGCGGTCGTCCGCAGGGGTCACTACGCTGCGAGCAACCGCCGCT
>NZ_QAJB01000043.1:0-3845 GCF_003061325.1 Microbacterium sp. HMWF026 | reverse complement strand
GCGCGAGCAGGCTCACGCTCCCGAGGACCAGGCCGGCACCCGAGGCGTCCCCGCCGCTGATGTAGTAGGTGTCCGCCAGGCCCATGCCGGGGCCGAACGAGGCGACGAAGTATCCCGGACCGCCCATCACCAGCAGCGCCAGATACCCCGCGACCGTCGACCAGACGCCCGCTTCGGTGACGACGAAAAGGACGAACAGCACGATGGCCATCACCGGCCCGAGCGCGATGACTCCCACGACGAACACGTTCGGCGGACCCTGCTGCGCCTCACCCACCTGTCGCCAGATCTCGTCCGCCGTCAGACCCGGGACAGCGGCCTCGGGGTTCCACACGAGGATCTGGACCAGGGCCACGACGGCGTACGCGCACACCGCCATCACCCCGGCGAGGGCGGTCCAGACCAGCACCGATCGGCGCGACTCGTTCACGTTCATGCCCCCATGGTCACCGCTCAGCGGCCGCCCCGACCAGATCGAGACCGGGTCGTTGTCGACCGCACCCCCGCGGATGCGCCAGGCTTTCCCCGTGACCCAGCTGCGCCCCGGCCCCCACGACGTCTCGTCGATCCTGGCCGACCTCACCGCCGACCACGTCGATCGCGAGTTCCTCGGCAACGTCGAGCTGCACCTTCCGCGCCTGCACGACCTGTTCGTGCAGTTGTACGGCGACCGCGCCGACGGGTTCGAGAGCCTCGCCTCCGTCGTCGACCTCGCCCGGCGCTCGTGGGCGGCGCGGCCGGCCGATCTCAAGGCCGTGGACCGCGGGCGCGCGAGCGACCCGGACTGGTTCGCCGACGAGCGGATGGTCGGCGGCGTCTGCTACGTCGATCGGTACGCGGGTGGGCTCAGCGGCATCCGGGATGCCATTCCGTACTTCCGCGAGCTGGGGCTGACGTACCTGCACCTCATGCCGCTGTTCGAGAGCCCCGAGGGCAACAGCGACGGCGGCTACGCGGTGTCGAGCTACCGCCGGGTCAACCCGAAGCTGGGGACGATGCAGGAGCTCGCCGAGCTCGCCGCCGAACTGCGTCGCGCCGGCATCTCGCTGGTGGTCGACTTCATCTTCAACCACACCAGCAACGAGCACCGCTGGGCGAAGAAAGCCATCGTGGGCGACGCGGGGTACGAGGACTTCTATCTCATCTTCCCCGACCGCGAGATGCCCGACGCCTACGAGCAGACCACGCGCGAGATCTTCCCCGACGACCACTCGGGCTCGTTCGTCCAGCTCGACGACGGCCGCTGGATCTGGGCCACGTTCTATCACTTCCAGTGGGACCTCAACTACGCCAATCCCGCGGTTTTCGAGGCCATGACCGGCGAGATGCTGTTCCTGGCCAACCAGGGTGTCGAGATCCTCCGCATGGATGCCGTGGCCTTCATCTGGAAGAGGCTCGGCACCACGTGCGAATCGCTCCCCGAGGCGCACCTGCTGCTGCAGGCGTTCAACGCGGTCCTGCGCATGGCGGCTCCCGGCCTGCTGTTCAAGTCCGAGGCGATCGTGCACCCCGACGAGGTCGTGTCGTACATCTCGCCCGAGGAATGCCAGATCTCGTACAACCCGCTGCAGATGGCCCTCACCTGGGAGGCCCTGGCCACGCGCGACGCGCGTCTGCTGCAGCAGGCCCTCGAGCGGCGGCACGCCCTCCCCCCGGGCACCGCGTGGGTCAACTACGTGCGCAGCCACGACGACATCGGGTGGACCTTCGCCGACGAGGATGCCGCCGAACTCGGCATCGACGGATACCCCCACCGCCGGTTCCTCAACGACTTCTACGTCGGTCGCGCGCCGGGTTCGTTCGCGCGCGGCGTGCCCTTCCAGGAGAACCCCCGCACGGGTGACGCCCGGGTCACGGGGACCACCGCCTCGCTCGCGGGCATCGAGTCGGGCGACGCGGGCGGAGAGGATCGCGTCGTGCTCGCCCACGCCCTCGCGCTGTCGACCGGCGGCATCCCACTGCTCTATCTGGGTGACGAGGTCGCCCAGCTCAACGACTACGGCTACGCCGACCGGCCCGAAGAGGCGGGCGACAGCCGATGGGTGCATCGTCCCTTCCGCCCCGAGGGGGCGTACGCAGAGAGGATGGATGCCACGACCCCCGCCGGTCGCGTCTTCTCACGCCTGACGCGGCTCATCGACGTCCGTCGGTCGACGCCCGAGTTCGCCGGCAACGAACTCGTCGCCTTCGACGCCCGGGTGTCCTCGGTGGTGGCGTTCCTGCGTCCGGGCGACCACGGCTTCGCCGTCTTCGTCGTGGCCAACGTCGCCGACACGGCGGTCGAGATCGACGCCCTGACCCTCTCGGGTCTCGCGCCCGAGGCGCTCGACATCGTCACGTCGCACCCGGTGTGGCTCGGGGCCGGTCTCACGGTCGCCGCGCACGGGGTGCGGTGGCTGCGCGTTCGTCTGCGCTGAGCGGTGCGCGCTCCGTGACCACCGATCCCCCGCCGGGCCACCACACCCGGCACGTCCTGGCGCTGCTCGCGGGCCTGGCCGCTCTCGCGAGCGTCGTGTGGGCTCCCGCAGGCCTGGTCGGCGACCTCGTGATGCTCGTCATCGGCGTGGCGGCGCTGCTGTTCGCCTGGGAGGCGGCGTCCCGCCCCGGCCCGCTCCGTGCGGCGGCGATCGGCGGCGCCCTGCTCGCGGGACTGGTGTCGATCGCGGCGGGAGGGATCTTCCTCGTCGCCCTCGCGCGCGCGCTGTCGTGAGCCGGGGGTAGCACGTCTACCGCGCAACGCCCACCCCGGCGTCGGCGGACGGCGGCCGTCTACCGTCGAGGCATGAACGACCACGACCTCTCCTCCCTCACCGTCTCGCGCGCCATGGACAACGTCCGCGAGGGCGGCAAGCCCTTCGCCTGCCTCATCGTCAAGGACGGCGAGATCGTCGTCGAAGCCGTCAACCACGTGGCGCAAGAGGGCGACCCGACCGCGCACGCCGAGATCCGCGCGATCCGCGCCGCCGCCGAGAAGGGCATCAGCGACCTCTCGGGCTACGACATGTTCGTCACCGCCTACCCGTGCCCCATGTGCCTGGGTGCGGTGTACTACGCCCAGCCCGACCGCCTCGTCTTCGCCGTCACGCGCGAAGAAGAGGGAGAGCACTACGAGGACGGCAACCGGCTCATGAGCCTGGCCACCTTCTACGACGAGTACACGAAGCCGATCGACGAGCGCACGCTCTCCGCGCAGCAGATCCGGGTGGATGCCGCGACCGCGCCGTTCGAGGAGTGGACCGCGAAGCACGGCGACTGACCGGGGGGCGGCAGCGGCGCGGGCCGTCAACCGCGCGGGGGTGTGGTGCCGGCTACAGGACTTGAACCTGCAACCCCCGTATTACAAGTACGGTGCGCTACCAATTGCGCCAAGCCGGCGTGGAACGCGGGGCGTCCCGGTCATCGAGTCTAGAGCGACCAGGGCGGCCGCATCGCTCACTCGGTGTGCATGCCGCTTTCGCGATCCCACTCGAGGGACTTGAACTGCAGGAACGCGCACAGGTTGCCCGCCACCACCAGCTCGGCCGCCAGACTCGCCATATCGTGCGGCGAGAGCGTGAGGTCTTCGGGGCGCGAGGTGAGCGTCGCCTCCCACAGCAGCTCGTCGTAGCCGCGGGGCTGCATGTAGATGGACGCCTTCGCGTTCATCAGGTTCATCACGACCAGGCCGGTGTCCTGGCTGTCGGCGTCCTCTTGCTCGACGACCTTCAGCTGGCCGGCGAAGAGGTGCCCCTGCTCGCGGAACTCGTCGACCCACGCGATCAACTGATCACGGGACCGCCGCGGCGGGGAGTCCTCGAGCTCGTCGTTCATGTCACCAGAATCTCATAGAAAGGGCGGGAAACACC
>NZ_QAJB01000401.1:0-4051 GCF_003061325.1 Microbacterium sp. HMWF026 | reverse complement strand
CCCCGCGCACGCCCGCGGCGTCCGCCGCCGCGCACGACGGTACGGCCCACGACGGTACGGCCCATGACGCCCCGGCGCACGACGGCACGGCCCACCGCGCGGCGGTGCACGAGGCCACGGCCCACCACGCGACGGCGCACGCCGACGACGCCCCCGTCCCGGGCAGCTACACCGGCTCGACCGACCTGTCCCACGACGGCGCGGAACCGCGCACGAGCGTTCTCCCCACCCGCCACGAAGACCGGTCCGACCGCGACCGGTCGAGCGACTCGACCGTCGAGGACGACAACGACACCGACATCTTCGCGCCGCTGCGCACGTCGGAGCACGACCGTCGTGAGAGCGCGCGCGATCAGGACGATCGGGCGGACCACGGTCGTGACGACCACCCGCACGCGCAGGCGTTCTGGGCCCTGGCGCCCGAGCAGCGCGAGATCGTCGACGACTACGGCACGCCGATCTTCCACATCGGACCCACGGCGTGGGCGCTCGTCGTCGAGGACCGCGGCGAGACCTTCGTCGTGCGTCACGACGACGGCCGCATCGGCTACCTGCACGACGTCTCGGGCGTCACCCGCGGCTGAGCACCGCCTGCGAGCCGCCCGCGTCGCGCGAGGCGGCTCGCAGGGGGCCGGTAGCCTGGAGCAATGCTTCGCACGATCGATCTCCGCGGCCGCGTGCTCTCGCCGGCCGAGCTCCTCGCCGTCGTCCCCCGAGCGGATGCCGCTCGCGACGAGGCGCTGGCCACGGCGGCGCGACTCGTCGACGATGTCGCCCGCCGGGGCGAAGAGGCGCTGCGCGAGCAGGCGGCGCGTTTCGACCGCGTGAGCGACCACGCCATCCGCGTCCCCGCCGCGCACCTCGACGAGGCACTGCGCGATCTGGACCCCGCCATCCGCGCGGCCCTGGACGAGGCCATCGACCGTGTGCGCACGGCATCCGCAGCTCAGGTCCCCGCTCCCACCGTCACCGAGCTCTCCGACGGCGCCCGCGTGACGCAGCGGTGGCAGCCGGTGCGGCGGGTGGGTCTGTACGTGCCGGGCGGCAAGGCCGTGTACCCCTCCAGCGTGGTGATGAACGTCGTCCCCGCCCAGGTCGCGGGCGTGCGCGAGGTCGCCCTCGCGTCGCCGCCGCAGGCGGCGTTCGGCGGACGCGTTCACCCCGTCATCCTCGCCGCCGCGCGTCTGCTCGGCGTGACCGAGGTCTACGCCATGGGCGGTGCCGGCGCGATCGGCGCCTTCGCCCACGGTGTCGCCGAGATCGAGCTCGATCCGGTCGACGTCGTCACGGGTCCGGGCAACAACTTCGTCGCCTCGGCCAAGCGCGCCGTCGCGGGCCGCGTCGGCACCGACTCCGAGGCGGGCGCGACCGAGATCCTCATCGTGGCCGACGACTCCGCGACCCCCGACCTCGTCGCGGTCGACCTGGTGAGCCAGGCCGAACACGACGAGCAGGCCTCGGCCGTGCTCGTGACCGACTCCGCCGCCCTCGCCGATGCCGTCCAGGCGGCGCTGCCCGCGCGCGTGGAGGCGACGCGGCACAGCGAACGCGTGACGGCGGCCTTCCACGGTCCCCAGTCGGCCGTCGTGCTCGTCGACGACCTCGCCCAGGCGACGGCGTTCAGCAACGCCTACGCGCCCGAGCACCTCGAGCTCCACCTCGCCGACCCGCGTCCCGAGGACTTCGTCAACGCGGGGGCGGTCTTCGTCGGCCCCTACACGCCCGTGAGTCTCGGCGACTACCTGGCCGGCAGCAATCACGTCCTGCCGACCGGGGGACAGGCCCGCTACAGCGCGGGGCTGTCCGCGGCGACCTTCCTGCGTCCGCAGCAGGTCGTGCAGTACGACCGCGAGGCGCTGTCCCGGGTGAAGGACGCGATCGTCACCCTCGCCGAGGCCGAGGCGCTCCCGGCGCACGGCGAGGCCGTCACCGCGCGTTTCGAGGCCTGAGGCGCCGTCATGCACTGCCCCTTCTGCCGCAACCCCGACTCGCGCGTCATCGATTCGCGCACGAGCGACGACGGCCTCAGCATCCGCCGTCGTCGACAGTGCCCCAAGTGCGGCGGTCGCTTCTCGACCGTCGAGACCGCGAGCCTCAACGTGATCAAACGGTCGGGCGTCGTCGAGCCCTTCAGCCGTGAAAAGGTCATGTCGGGGGTGCGCAAGGCGTGCCAGGGGCGACCGGTGACGGATGCCGACCTGGCGGTCCTGGCGCAGCAGGTCGAAGAGGCGATCCGCCAGACCGGGTCGTCGCAGATCGAGGCCAACGAGATCGGCCTGTCGATCCTGGGTCCCCTGCGCGAGCTCGACGAGGTGGCCTATCTGCGCTTCGCGAGCGTCTATCAGGCGTTCGACTCGCTCGATGATTTCGACGCCGCGATCGCGCAGCTGCGGGCCGATCACGCCGCGCGCGCGAGGAGTGTCGAGGGCGGCGCGGTCCAGTAGCCTGGCGGGGATGTATCCCCTCCTGTTCCGCACGGTCCTCACCCGCTTCGACCCCGAGTTCGCCCACCACCTGGGGGCGTTCGTCATCCGGGTCGCCGGCGTCGAGCCGGTGGCATCCGTCGTCCGTCGCTTCACCGCGCCCGCGCCGGGTCTCGGCGTCGAGGCGCTGGGTCTGCGCTTCGACTCGCCCTTCGGCGTCGCCGCCGGCTTCGACAAGAACGTGACCATGGGGCGGGGCCTGGGCGCCCTGGGCTTCGGGCACGTCGAGGTGGGTACGGTGACCGCCTTGCCGCAGCCGGGCAACCCCAAGCCTCGTCTTTTCCGGCTCGTGGCGGACCGCGCGGTCATCAACCGGATGGGCTTCAACAACGAGGGCGCGGCCGTGGCCGCGGCGCGTCTGCGTCGTCTCCGGCGCGCACGTCGTCGCCCCGTGATCGGGGTGAACATCGGCAAGAGCCGGGTGGTCGCGGTCGAGGATGCCACCACCGACTACGTCCGCAGCGCGCGGCTGCTCGCTCCCCTCGCGGACTACCTGGTCGTCAACGTCTCATCTCCGAACACCCCCGGTCTGCGCGGTCTGCAGGCCGTCGAGACGCTGCGTCCCCTGCTGACGGCCGTGCGTGAGGCGGCGGGGCGGACGCCGTTGCTGGTCAAGATCGCGCCGGACCTGGCGGACGACGAGGTGGGCGACATCGCCCGCCTGGCCGTCGACGCCGGATTGGCCGGCATCATCGCCACCAACACCACGATCGACCGTGCGGGACTGTCGACCCCGGCGGCCCAGGTCGAGGGCATGGGGGCGGGCGGGTTGTCCGGCGCCCCGCTGAAGGCGCGCGCGATCGAGGTGCTGCGACTGGTCCGGGCGGCCGTTCCGGCGGGGTTCGTCGTCATCTCGGCCGGGGGAGTCGAGACCGCCGATGACGTGCGCGAGCGCGTGGCGGCCGGCGCCACCCTGGTCCAGGGGTATACGGGCTTCCTCTACCGCGGCCCCCTCTGGGCCCGACAGATCAACCGCGGTCTCGCTCGCGGGTGAATCCACGTAGAAGCGGCCCGCCCGAGGGCGCGCCGCTTCTACGTGGATTCCGGGTCAGACCGGGTACTGACCGCGCTTGACCTGCGCCTTGGGCAGGCGCATGAAGCGCATCTGCACCGTGCGCATCGCCGCGTACCATCCGAGGCCCTTCTCGAGACGGGTCTCGCCGAACTTCTCCTTCGCCGCGCGCTTGACGCGGATCGAGGTGATGATCATGTCGCCGACGACGAAGAGGATGAAGATCCACAGCGCCACGAACGACCAGTACTGGAAGAACGCGACGGGGATCAGGGTGGCGACGATGACGAGCACCATGAAGGGCATGACGCCCTCGCCCAGGTGCCATCCGGCATCCACGAAGTCACGGGCGAACCGGCGCTGGGGCCCGCGGTCGCGGACGGGCAGGTAGCGCTCCTCGCCGGCCGCCATGCCGATACGGGCCTTCTCGCGCTGCGCGGCGAGTTCGGCGCGCGCGCGGGCCTTCGCCTCCTTGGTGTCGGGCACCAGGGGACGCTTGCGCGCGGCCTCCTGCTCGGCGCGCGACGGGGTCGCACGGCCCTTGCCCGATCCGAGC
>NZ_QAJB01000400.1:740-2039 GCF_003061325.1 Microbacterium sp. HMWF026 | reverse complement strand
GGTCGAGGCGGCCGCGCGCGGCCGCCTCGACCGCCGCCGCATGATCGACGACTACCGCGCCGCGATCTCGGGCCTGCTGCTCTCGGACGCCCTGGCCGCCTGACGCGCGGCACGGTTCCGACGCCGCCTCCCCCGCACCGCTTCGTGACCCCGCACCTTAGACACGGCGGGACCCGCGCACCATCCCCGCGCCCGTCTCACGAAAGCGTGTCTACAGTGAGGCATGACCGCCCGCATCGTGTCGATCGGCACGGCTCTGCCCGACACCCGCGTCACCCAATCGGCGCTGCGCGACCTGTTCGCCGCGCAACCCGGGTTCGACCGCAAGAGCCAACGCCTCGTGGGGGCCGCCTTCGACGCCGCCGCCATCGACACCCGCCACGTCGTCCTGCCCCAGCTGGCGGGCGCGGCCGACGACGGCCTGGCCGTCCGCGACGGCGACACGCTGCTGATGCCCCCGACCGGCGCGCGCAACGACGAGTACCGCCGGGCCGCCCCGCCCCTGTTCGCCGCGGCCGCGCGCGCCGCGCTGCAGGGCTCGGCGTACGACGCCTCGGCGGTCACCCACGTCGTCACCGTGTCGTGCACGGGCATGTTCGCCCCGGGGCCGGACTACCACCTGGTCCGCGACCTCGACCTGCCGGTGACGGTCGAGCGCTACCACCTCGGCTTCATCGGCTGCGCCGCGGCCATCCCGGCGTTGCGACTGGCCGCGCGGATCGTCGGAAACGATGAGGCCGCGGTGGTCCTGGTCGTGTGCTGCGAGCTGTGCTCGCTGCACTGGCAGACCTCGTCGCATCCCGATCAGATCGTCGCGGCCTCGGTGTTCGCCGACGGCGCGGCGGCCGCGATCATCGCCTCGGCGGACAGCGCGCACGACGGTCTCGACCTCGACGGCTTCGCCACGCACGTGACCGACGACGGCGAGAAGGACATGGCCTGGACCGTGGGCGACTCGGGCTTCGAGATGACCCTCACGCCCGAGGTGCCGCGCATCATCGGCCGAGAGATCACCGCGATCGCCGCCGACGTGCTCGGCGACCTCGCCGCCGTCGACGCGTGGGCCGTGCACCCCGGTGGCCGCAGCATCCTGGACCGCGTCGACAGCGCGCTGAACCTGGATGCCGCGGCCCTCGCGCCCTCGCGAGAGGTGCTGCGCGCGCACGGCAACATGTCGAGCGCGACCCTGCTGTTCATCCTCCGCGACCTGCTCGCCGACGCCGCCCTGGCCGACGGCGCCCGCGTCGCCGCCCTGGCCTTCGGCCCCGGACTGACGGTGGAGGCGGCGACCCTGACGCG
>NZ_QAJB01000400.1:0-730 GCF_003061325.1 Microbacterium sp. HMWF026 | reverse complement strand
GGTCTGGACCGGCGCGACACCGCGCTGACCGAGCTGATGGACGACCCCCACTGCGATCCCCGTGCCCTCGCCGCGACGTACCGCCGGTTCGACGTGGTCAACCGCCTCGTCTCGGCGTGGGGCCACGTCTATCGCTCGCACGTGCGTCCCGAGCTGCGTGCCCTCGGACGACCCGCTCGCGTGCTCGACCTCGGCTGCGGGGGCGGCGACGTCGTCGCGCGCCTCGCGGGGCTCGCCCGACGCGACGGCCTCGACGTCGAGTGGGTGGGCGCCGATCCCGACCCCCGCGCCCTCGACGCCGCTCGCGCCCGCTCGCGCCCGGGCGTGCGGTTCACGGCGCAGGGGTCGGGCGACCTCATCGCCGCCGGCGAGACCTTCGACCTCGTGCTGTCGAACCACGTGCTGCACCACCTGGACGCCGCGGCGCTCGACACTTTCGCCGCCGATTCTCTGGCGCTCTCGCGCGGATCGGTGCTGCACGCCGACATCGCGCGCGGACGACTCGCCTACGCCCTGTACGCGGTGGGCATCGCTCCGCTCTCGATCGGCACGTTCCTGCGCGTCGACGGTCTGCGCTCGATCCGCCGCAGCTATCGCGCCCCCGAACTGGCGGCCGCCCTCGGCGCACCGTGGCGGGTGCTGACCCCCGCGCCGTTCCGCGTGCTCGCCGTCGCGCGGGGACGCGCGGCGGGTGCTCCCGCAGCGGGGAGTGCTCGCGATGCCTGAGGTG
>NZ_QAJB01000399.1:582-1244 GCF_003061325.1 Microbacterium sp. HMWF026 | reverse complement strand
GGGCGGATGGGCGGCGTGTCGGGCAGAGCGCCCGCAGTTGTGCACGCCCGCCGTGCCGGGTGCCGCGGTGCCGGGTGCCGAAGCGGCACCGCCCGGGCCGCGGCCCTCGGGCGGGCAGCACCCGCGGCCACGGCGATCGGGTGAATTCTCACCGTGTTCATCGCGCGTTCCCGAAACATGTCTGTAACATTTCGAGGCAACCGGGAGCATCACGCCGGTGTCGCGGCCGTACCCGACGGCCCGGAAGGATCGAGATGCGCTACGCCGAGTACCCCCGTGCCGAGAGGGTGCTGCTGCACCTGAGTGACACCCACCTGCGCGCCGGCGGGGCGCCGCTGTACGACGATGTCGACTCCGAGGCGTACCTCGCGCGCGCGGCGTCGGCGATCGAGGCCTCGGGCGTCCGCCCCGATGCGCTGGTGTTCACGGGAGACCTCGCCGACTTCGGCGAGGCCGATGCTTACCGCCGCGTGCGGGCCATCGTCGAGCCGCTCGCGGAGCGCCTGCGGACCCGGGTCGTGTGGGTCATGGGCAACCACGACGATCGCGCAGCCTTCCGCACCGAGTTGCTGCCCGCCGAGGCCGCCGACCCCGCGGCTCCCGTCGACCGGGTCGACGAGCTCGACGGCCTGCGCATCGTGACCCTCGACACCTCGGTGCCC
>NZ_QAJB01000399.1:0-568 GCF_003061325.1 Microbacterium sp. HMWF026 | reverse complement strand
ATCCTGGCCATGCACCACCCGCCGGTGCCGAGCGTCCTCGATCTGGCGGCCTCGGTCGAACTGCGCGACCAGCGCAGCCTCGCGACGGTGCTGCGCGGCAGCGACGTGCGCGCGATCCTGGCCGGTCACCTGCACTACTCGACGTTCGCCACCTTCGCCGGCATCCCCGTATCGGTGGCCTCGGCCACCTGCTACACGCAGGACCTCATGGTCCCCGTCGGTGGAACGCGCCCCCAGGACGCCGCGCAGGGCTTCAACATCGTCCACGTCTACGACGAGACCGTCGTGCACTCGGTCGTGCCGCTCGCGGTGAGCGACGCCCTGCAGTACGTCGACGCCGAGGAGTCCCAGCGACGGTTGCGGGATGCCGGCATCGTCGTGCCGGCATCCCGAGCCTTCAGTGGACCGGTGTCGCCGCCGACGACGCCGCTGCCGATCCTGCGCTGACCCCGGTCTTCTCCCACGGGGCGGCGATCGGGAAGTAGCGCTCGAGGCACGCGCGCAGGGCGGGGACTCGCACTTCTTCGGGGATCTCGGGCACGCTGCCGTCGTTCAGGCAGAACATGTC
>NZ_QAJB01000398.1:1607-7618 GCF_003061325.1 Microbacterium sp. HMWF026 | reverse complement strand
GGGACGGGAGCGCATCGAGGACGGCGTCGGCACCCGGGTCGCTCGAGACCAGCTCGTCGTGCGCGGACGCCGGCAGAGCCGGGAGGAGCACGGCGGCCAGGGCAAGCAGCACGGCGGCCACGACGGCGGAAAGGGAGCGTCGGCGGAGAGCGGAGGGAGAGGTCACCCGGCGAGCCTAACGAGGGCGTCCGACATCGTCCTGGGAGCGTCGCGGGTGATCCGCCGCGCCCGGCGGGTGCACGCGGGGGTGGCCGGACTCGACAGGGGCGACCCCGGGTCGATAGGTTCGAGTGTCTCGTCGACCGATTCCGCACCCCCATCTCCGCGGCGTCGTCGACGAAGTCGAGACATCACGCCTCACCATGGCCCGCGTCCGCTCGGTCGCTCCTTCCGCGCAGAAGCGATCGGTTATGGTGAAAGAGAGGGAGTAGCCGTGGACGAGACCAGCCGATTCGATCGCGACGAGATCCGACGCGCGGCCGACGCCGCCGCCGATCGCGCGCACGACACGACCCAGACCCACGACGCCGACCTGTCGTTCGTCCCCTTCGGAGCCGACCTCACCGAGGCCGAGCTCGAGGCCATCGACGCGCTGCCCTCGGGTGCGGCTCTGCTGATCGTGCGCTCGGGCCCGACGACCGGTGCGCGCTACCTGCTCGACACCGACGTCACGACCGTGGGCCGGCATCCCGAAGCC
This sequence comes from Microbacterium sp. HMWF026, assembly GCF_003061325.1. Lineage (NCBI taxonomy): Bacteria > Bacillati > Actinomycetota > Actinomycetes > Micrococcales > Microbacteriaceae > Microbacterium > Microbacterium sp. HMWF026. The sequence continues at coordinate 6,921 of NZ_QAJB01000398.1, read as the reverse complement.
GACCTCTTCTTCGACGACGTCACGGTCTCGCGTCGTCACGCCGAGATCATCCGCAACGGCAGCGCGTTCGAGATCGTCGATCAGCGCTCGCTCAACGGCAGCTACGTCAACGGTGAGCGCGTCGACCGCTCGGCGCTGGTCAACGGCTCCGAGGTGCGCATCGGCAAGTTCCGGCTGAACTTCTTCGGTTCGCCCGTCGACCTGCCCGCGGCAGAGCACTGATGGCGGCAGCCCCCTCCCGTGGTCGTCAGGCGGCTGCGGGGCTGCTCAGCATCGGCCAGGTGCTCGCGCGCCTGGCCCCCGACTTCCCGGCGCTGACGTCCAGCAAGCTGCGCTTCCTCGAGGTGCAGGGCATCGTCACGCCCACCCGTACCGAGTCCGGGTACCGCAAGTTCTCGGGCGCCGACCTCGAGAGGCTGCGCCTGGCGCTCACCCTCCAGCGCGACCACTACCTGCCGCTCGTCGTGATCCGCGAGTACCTCGAGGATCTCGACGCCGGCCGCAATCCCGCGCCGCCCACCGCGATCCCCTCGATGACCACGGCTCCGCGCCGTTACCGCCGCGAAGAGCTTCTGGCCGCGGCCGGTGCCGGCCCGCAGCTGCTCAACGACGCGGTCAGCACGGGCGTGATCGCCGCGGCCGACAGCTACTCCGAGCAGACGGTCACGCTGCTGCGCGCCCTGGTCGCGCTCGATCGGCACGGGATCGAGCCCCGGCACGTCCGCTCGCTGCGTCAGAGCGCCGAGCGCGAGGTGTCCCTCGTGGAGTCCGCGCTGTCGGCTCTGCTGCGTCGTCCCGATGCGCCCTCGCGCGCCAAGGCGAGCGAGCTCGCGCCCGAGCTGGCGACGCGTCTCGACGAGGTCCGCGCGATGTTCGTGCGCGACGCCCTGGAGCGATTGCTGTCCTGATCGCGACACGCCGCGGCCCTCGGAGCGGATGTGATTGCCGGGGGAGCCTCGCTGATCTAGCGTGGAAGAAACGAGCAGAAGAGGAGGGCGCGAGCATGAACGCTGGCGACGCAGTCGGCGAACCCCGGTTCGCCACCGACCTCCTCTTCACCGACGGCCTGCCCGAGATGGACGACGACACCGGATACCGCGGAGCGGTCGCCGCCCGCGCCGCCGGGATCACCTACCGTCAGCTCGACTACTGGGCCCGCACCGAACTCGTCGTCCCCACCGTGCGCGGCGCGAGCGGCTCCGGTTCGCAGCGTCTCTACGGCTTTCGCGACATCCTGGTGCTCAAGCTCGTCAAGCGCCTCCTCGACACCGGCATCTCGCTGCAGCAGATCCGCACCGCGGTCGACCAGCTGCGTGCGGCCGGCATCCGCGACCTCGCGGGTACGACGCTCATGAGCGACGGCGCCTCGGTCTACCTCTGCACCTCGAACGACGAGGTCATCGACCTCGTCAGCCGCGGTCAGGGCGTCTTCGGCATCGCGGTCGGCAAGGTGCTGCGCGAGGTCGAGTCGACGCTGGTGGACTTCGAGAAGGCCACCCCCGAGGCGGTCGACGAGCTCGCCGCCCGCCGCGCGGCCCGCACCGCCTGACGCGCCCCCGACGCTTTCGAATCCCGGATGCCGCGGCATCCACGTTCCGTGTGCCCGGCTGCCTGCACCGCCCGACGCTCTCGGATCCCGGATGCCACGGCATCCACGTTCCATGTGCCCGGACCCCTCGACGGGCTCGGGGTCCTCGACCGGATCACCCGGGAAGAAGAAACGCCGCCCCGGCTGCAGCGCAGCGGGACGGCGTTCTCGCGAAGGCGGGGTCAGGCCTGCGGGGCCTCGGACGCGACCGGGATCCGACCCGTGCGCACGATGCGGTCGAGCAGGGCGTCGAAGTCGGCGGCGAGCTCCTGCGCCGAATCGCCCGGCCACACGTGCAGCGGCTTGGCAGCACCCTGCGCCTGCTGCAGCGAGGTGCGCTCGGGCAGCTGCGGATTGAGCACGAGCGGACCGAACATGTCACGCAGTTCTTTGATGCGGAACTGGTGCTCGATCGACTGCGGACGCACGCGGTTGACCACGACGCCGAGGGGCTGCAGACGCGGCGACAGGCCGCGGCGGATCTCTTCGATCGCGCGCAGGGCGCGGTCGGCGGCGGCGACCGAGAACAGACCCGGCTCGGTCACCACGACCACGCGGTCGCTCGCGGCCCACGCCGTGCGCGTGAGCGCGTTCAGCGAGGGCGCGCAGTCGATGAGCACGAGGTCGTACTCGCTCTCGATCGTGGCGAGGGCCTCTTCGAGCTTCCAGACGTCGCGCACGCTCGGGTGCGGACCGTCGAAGTTGATGGCCGACGGGCTGCCGATGAGCACGTCGATGGTGCCCGGATGCACCTTGGCCCACCCGCTCGAGGTGATCGCCTGGCGCACGACCTTCTCTTTCGGGTTCGCCAGGACATCGGCGATGTTGAGGCGACCGGCGACCTGGATGTCCATCCCGGTCGACACGTCGGACTGGGGGTCGAGGTCGACGACGAGAGTGCGAACGCCACGTGCGAAGGCGGCCGAAGCCAGCCCGAGTGTCACGGTCGTCTTGCCGACCCCGCCTTTGAGAGAGCTGACGGAGAGTACGTGCACGAGAGTCCACGTTACCGTCCCCTAGGCTGTGAGCACATTCAGCTCCGCCAGCTTGACGTGAGGTGCGCATGTTCTCGAAGATCCTGGTCGCCAATCGCGGGGAGATCGCCATCCGGGCGTTCCGCGCCGCTTACGAGGTCGGAGCGCGCACCGTCGCGGTCTACCCGTACGAGGACCGCGCGTCCCTGCACCGCCTGAAGGCGGACGAGGCCTACCAGATCGGCGAGCGCGGGCATCCCGTGCGCGCCTACCTCGACGTGGACGAGATCATCCGTGTCGCGCGCGAGTGCGGAGCGGATGCCATCTACCCCGGCTACGGATTCCTGTCCGAGAATCCGGAGCTCGCCGCCAAGGCCGCGGCTCACGGCATCACCTTCATCGGCCCGCCCGCCGAGGTGCTGTCGATGGCGGGCAACAAGGTCACCGCGAAGGAGCACGCCGTCGCCGCGGGCGTCCCCGTGCTGCGCTCCACTCCCGCGTCGGACGACATCGACGCGCTGCTGGCCCAGGCCGACGACATCGGCTTCCCCCTCTTCGCCAAGGCGGTCGCCGGTGGTGGCGGGCGCGGGATGCGCCGCGTCGGGAGCATCGGCGAGCTGGCCCCGGCTCTGGCCGAGGCCATGCGCGAGGCGCAGAGCGCCTTCGGCGACCCCCGCATGTTCCTCGAGCAGGCCGTGCAGCGCCCGCGGCACGTCGAGGTGCAGATCCTCGCGGATGCCACGGGCGAGACCGTGCACCTGTTCGAGCGCGACTGCTCGGTCCAGCGCCGCCACCAGAAGGTCATCGAGATCGCGCCGGCCCCGAATCTGGACGACGCCGTGCGCCAGGACCTGCACCGTCACGCGGTCGCCTTCGCCCGGTCGATCGGCTACCAGAACGCCGGGACCGTGGAGTTCCTGCTCGAGACGGCGGGACCGCGAACGGGCGAGGTCGTCTTCATCGAGATGAACCCCCGCATCCAGGTCGAGCACACCGTGACCGAGGAGGTCACCGACGTCGACCTCGTGCAGTCGCAGATGCGCATCGCCGCGGGGCAGACCCTCGCCGACCTCGATCTGCGCCAGGACGACATCCGCCTGCGCGGAGCCGCCCTGCAGTGCCGCATCACGACCGAGGACCCCACGCAGGGCTTCCGCCCCGACACCGGCAAGATCACCACCTACCGTTCGCCCGGCGGCGCCGGCATCCGTCTCGACGGCGGGACGACCGCCGCGGGGTCGCAGGTGAGCCCGCACTTCGACTCGATGCTGTCGAAGCTGTCGTGCCGCGGGCGCGACTTCCCGGCGGCGGTCGCCCGCGCCCGGCGCGCCCTGGCCGAGTTCCGCATCCGCGGCGTCTCGACCAACATCCCGTTCCTTCAGGCGGTGCTCGACGACCCCGCGTTCGTCGCCGGCGATCTCAGCACCTCGTTCATCGACGAGCGTCCCGAGCTGCTGAAGGGGCGCGAGTCCAAGGACCGCGGCACCAAGATCCTGTCCTGGCTGGTCGACACGACCGTCAACCGGCCGAACGGCGAGAACCCCCTATCGATCGACCCGGCGGCGAAGCTCCCGCGCCTGGACCTCGCCGAGCCCGCCCCTGACGGCTCGCGCCAGCGGCTGCAGCAGCTCGGACCCGCGGGCTTCGCCCGTGCCCTGCGCGAGCAGACGGCTCTCGCCGTCACCGAGACGACGTTCCGCGACGCCCACCAGTCGCTCCTGGCGACGCGCGTGCGCACGCGCGACCTGGCGCGGGTCGCGCCGTACGTCGCGCGGATGACGCCCGGACTGCTGTCGGTCGAGGCGTGGGGAGGGGCGACCTACGACGTCGCCCTGCGATTCCTCGGCGAAGACCCCTGGGAGCGCCTCGACGCGCTGCGCCAGGCCCTGCCGAACGTGGCGATCCAGATGCTCCTGCGCGGCCGCAACACGGTCGGTTACACCCCCTACCCCACGCAGGTGACCGATGCGTTCGTGGCGGAGGCCGCGGCATCCGGTGTCGACATCTTCCGCATCTTCGATGCGCTCAACGACGTGTCGCAGATGCGGCCCGCGATCGACGCGGTACGGGCGACGGGCACCGCGGTCGCCGAGGTGGCGGTCTGCTACACGGGAGATCTGCTCGACCCCGCCGAGAACCTGTACACCCTTGACTACTACCTACGCCTGGCGGAGCAGATCGTCGAGGCGGGCGCGCACATCCTGGCCGTGAAGGACATGGCCGGTCTGCTGCGTCCGGCGGCGGCGGCGCGCCTGGTGTCGGCGCTGCGCGAGCGCTTCGACCTGCCGGTCCACGTGCACACGCACGACACCGCCGGAGGGCAGCTCGCCACGCTGCTGGCCGCCTCGGCGGCCGGGGCGGATGCCGTCGACGCGGCCTCGGCGCCGATGGCCGGCACCACGAGCCAGCCCTCGCTCTCGGCCCTCGTGGCCGCCCTCGCCCACACCGAACGCGACACGGGGATCGACCTGGCCGCCGTGAGCGACCTCGAGCCGTACTGGGGAGGCGGTGCGTCATCTGTACCGTCCGTTCGAGTCGGGCCTCGCCGGTCCGACCGGGCGCGTGTACCGTCACGAGATCCCCGGGGGCCAGCTCTCCAACCTGCGTCAGCAGGCGATCGCCCTGGGGCTCGCCGACGATTTCGAGCTCATCGAGGACATGTACGCCGCGGCCGACCGCATCCTGGGACGCGTGCCCAAGGTCACGCCCTCGTCGAAGGTCGTGGGCGATCTGGCGCTGCACCTGGCCGCCG
>NZ_QAJB01000398.1:427-1597 GCF_003061325.1 Microbacterium sp. HMWF026 | reverse complement strand
TTCATGGCGGGCGAGCTCGGCGACCTGCCCGGGGGCTGGCCCGAGCCGTTCCGCTCCAAGGTGCTGTCCGGTCGGGATGCCAAGACCGGGACGACGCCGCTCACCGACGACGACGCCGCCGCCCTCGCGGGGGAGTCGAGCGAGCGCCGCGCGCGTCTGAACGCCCTGCTGTTCCCCGGTCCCACGCGCACGTTCCTCGAGACCCGCGCGACCTACGGCGACCTGAGCGTGCTCGACACGGCCGACTACCTCTACGGCCTGCGGGCGGGCGGCGAGCACACGGTCGAGATCGAGCGGGGCGTGCAGCTGTTCGTGGGGCTCGAGGCCGTCGGGGACGCGGACGGCAAGGGCATGCGCACGGTCATGACGACCCTGAACGGGCAGCTGCGACCGGTCTTCGTGCGCGACCGTTCGATCGACGTCGAGGCGCGCCAGGCCGAGAAGGCCGACACCTCTCGACCGGGTCAGGTCGCCGCCCCGTTCTCGGGCGTGGTCACGCTCAAGATCGCCGCCGGCGACCGTGTCGGCGCGGGCCAGGCCGTCGCGTCGATCGAGGCGATGAAGATGGAGGCCGCCATCACCACGCCGATCGACGGGGTGGTCGAGCGTGTCGCGATCGGTCCCACGCAACAGGTGGAGGCCGGCGACCTTTTGCTGGTGATCCGCCCCGCGCAGTAGCCTGGGAGGGGGCGCTTTCGCGCCCTCTTCCCGTTTGGAGACTGCAGTGACCCCCGACCGCACCGACGCGAACCCCGACGACGGCGCCGAGCACGGCGTGCTCGATGAGAGCGGGAACCTCGACACGGCGAGCATCACGATCCTCGGAGGGCACATCGCCCAGGTCAGCGTCGACCTGCCGGTGACGTCCGACGACGACGACATCGACGACGACGTGATCGAGGACGAGATCCCGATCGAGTCCGCTCCCGGCGACCACGCCCTCGGCGAGCTGTCGTCGCCGACGCTCACGGCCGATGCCGACCCCCGCGGCGACGATGCCCCCGCGCACGAGCCCGAGCTGGTGCAGGAGCACCACGTCGAGCAGCTGCCGACCGGCGACATCATCCTCGAGCCGCACGACGACGACCGCGAGCCCGAGACCCTCGACGACGTCCTTGACGCCGAGGTGATCGACGAGGAACCGCCGACGGATGCCGTGGCCCGAGACGC
>NZ_QAJB01000398.1:0-417 GCF_003061325.1 Microbacterium sp. HMWF026 | reverse complement strand
GTCGACGAGGTCGACGACGTGGCCGTCCACGACGCATCGGACGCGGACGGGCCCTCCGAGCCCGCGCACGACGACGGCGTCGAGGTCGCAGGAACCGACGAGCCGGGGTTCGGCGACCGCGTCGTCGCCGACGGGCACGTGGCCCGAGAGCACGACTCCGACGAGCACGACGCCGCCGAGCACGACACTCAGAAGCACGAGGCCATCGAGCACGAGGCCCGCGCGGCGGACCTGCACGATCTCGACGTGGTCGAGGACGTCGAGCTGTTCGAGGCCGACGCCGCCGAGCCGGTGGAGCCGAGCGACGCCGCGGCCGGCGAGGCCGAACCCGCTCAGGGTGCGGCCGGCATCGAGGCGGTCGCCGAGCCCCTGACGCACGCCCCCTGGACGCCCGCGCCCGCAGCGCAGGTCGCCGAC
>NZ_QAJB01000397.1:1968-15356 GCF_003061325.1 Microbacterium sp. HMWF026 | reverse complement strand
CCGCCCCGGTCGTGGCCTCGGGGAGCGGGGGGAGGGCGACGGTGGTCATGAGGTGGCCGTTCGGGGATCGATGCGGGCGACGAGGAGGTCGACGAGGGTGTTGACGACGACGAAGGCGACGGCGACGAACAGCAGTCCCGCCTGGACGATCGGGAAGTCGCGCTGACTCACGGCATCCGTGAGAAGGCTGCCGAGCCCGGGCCAGGCGAACACCACCTCGACGACGACGGTTCCGCCGAGCAGGCCGCCGAGGTTCAGGCCCGCCATGCCCAGCACCGGCGGCAGGGCGTTGGGAAGCATCTGCGTGAAGAGGATCGTCGGGCGGGACTGGCCGATCGCGAAGGCGGTGCGGACGTAGTCCTGCTCGGCCTGATCGCTGAGGGCGGCGTCCAGCAGGCGGAGATACATGACGAACTGCCCGGTGGCGAGGGTGAGGACGGGGAGAACGAGGCTCGCCGGGCTCGTCCGGCCGAGGGAGGGCAGCAGCCCGAGTGAGACGGAGAAGATCAGCACGAGGAGCAGGGCGAAGAAGAAGTCCGGCACCGCCTGTCGCGTCGCGCCCAGCCACCCCACGGCCGATCGGAGCATCTGACTTCCGCTGAGGTGGATGACCACGGCGGCGATCAGGGCGAGTGCGAAGCCGGCGAGGAACGCCCAGAAGGCGAGCTCGACCGTGGCGGGAAGACGCTCCCACACGAGGCCGAGGGCGGACTCGTGGAGACGGTAGGAGTCGCCGAGGTCGCCGACGAGGACTCCGCGGAGGAAGTCGAGGTACTGCACGAGGACGGGGCGGTCGAAGCCGAGGCGGGCGTTGAGCGCATCGACGTCCGCGCTGCTGGCGTTGTCGGGCAGGAGAAGTGCGCCGGGTGCGCCGGTGAGGCGTCCCAGGACGAAGCCGATCGTGACCACGAGGAAGACCGTGGCGCCGGCCAGAGCGAGGCGGCGGAGGAGGAAGGCGAGCACGGAGCCGACGCTACGGGGCACAACCGGTATACCAAGGCGATGTAACGAACACGCAATGTGATTCTTACGCCCGAGATACTTTGGAGTACCAAATAGCGCAAGAAGCGGTCAGGGGGCTGCTCAGAAGCGCATTTGGAGTACCAAAAACACGTTTCGCTGCTCCCACCACCCCTGAGAGGATGGTCGGGTGGAAGACGACATCGACGCGGCCGGTCGCCGTATCGCGCACGTGCTGCGCGAGCGCATCATCACCGGCGAGATCGACATGGGGCACAAGCTCGGCGAGCGCGACATCGCCGAGGAGCTGGGTGTTTCGCGGGTACCCGTGCGAGAAGCGTTGCACGTCCTCGAAGCCGAGGGATTCGTCTCATCGGCGCATCGCCGCGCCGCGGTCGTGCACCGCTTCACAGCGGAGGACGCGCGTGAGCTGTTCGACATGCGCATGCAGCTCGAGCCCTTTGCGGCCGGGCTCGCTGCAGGGCGTGCCGCAGCGGGCGCCGACACCACCGCGCTCCGCGCCGCTCTGGAGGTGGCGCACGTCGCTTCCGTGGCGGACACCTCCGCGTCGACGCGCAACTCCGATCTGCACGACGAGATCTTCGCCCTGGCGGGGCACGCTCTGCTCTCCCGGATGAGCGGTCTGCTGACGGGGCGCACCCGGTGGCTGTTCCGCCTCACGCCCGAGCGTGACACTGTCGGCCGGTGGGATGAGCACGCCGAGATGGTCGAGGCGATCGTCGGCGGGCACGTGACGTTGGCGCAGACGCTGGCCGCGGCCCACGTCGAGCGCGCCCGTGTGGAGTCGATGCCGGGCCTGCGGGAGCGACTGCCCGCGGTCGAACAGGTCGAGCGCCGCCGCCGGGCCCGGAGGGTGTCCGTGGAGGTCTGACGGGGGTGGGCTCGTCGGCAGCTGTGGCGCGGCATGCGAGCGAGCCGGCGAGGCGGTGCGATCCCGGCGATACGGCAGGTCCGCCTCAGATGAGTCCGAGCTCCGCGAACGCATTGTGCACGCCGTCGTCGAGCACGGCGGTGGTGACTCGGCCGGCGAGGCGCTGCAGTTCGGGCGCGGCGTTGCCCATCGCGACCGGGGTGCCCACCACCTCGAACATCTCGACGTCGTTCCAGCTGTCGCCGATGCCGATGGCATCCGCGGGATCGCGCCCGAGCAGAGCGAGCACCTCGAGGATCGCCGAGCCCTTGTCGACGCCCGCCTGGCCGATCTCGCCGTTGGACCCACCGGGCAGCGGCATCGAGCCCGGGATGACGAAGAACCCCTCGCCCAGGGTCGCGGCGGCGTGCGCGACGGTGTCGTCGGCGGAACTGACGAACACGGCCTTGGCGACGACGTCGCGATCGACCTCGGACACGGGGCGCGGCTCGCGCCACAGCGGTTCCTCGGCGGGCAGTCCGCGCTCGCGCAGCTCCGCCGCCCGCCATTCGGCGCGGGCGCGGCGGAAGTCGCGCATGACGGCATCCATCCCCGCGGACGCGAACACCGCGTCGTGCGTCTGCAGGAAGTAGTGGATGCCGTGCCCCTCGAAGTACCGCTCGAGGGTCTCGACGTCGGCGCGCGGCATGGGGTGCTCGACGACCAGCTCGCCGTCGCGATCGGCGTAGGCGCCGCCGTTGGTGATCGCCCCGTCGAAGCCGATCGCCCGCACGTCGGGATGGATGTCGCCCGCCGAACGCCCGGTGCACAGCCACACGAGGTGGCCGTTCTCGCGGGCCTTCCGCACGGCGGTCACCGTCGACGGGGCGATCGCCGAGCCGTGCTCGAGGATCGTGCCGTCGACGTCGAGGAAGGCGATGCGGGTCATGTGCCCTCCAGGGCGAGCGGCGCCGGAGCGCGGATCAGGTCGGGGGATCGGCGGCGGGTGCCACGTCGATGGCCATCGTTCCCGGTCTCGGGAGAACCGACGACACCGTCACGCTACTCGACCGGTCCGCGCGTTCGACGCCGCGATTCGACATCCGGGAATCGTCGTGTAGAGTCGCCGACGGACATGTGACTGGTCATGCAGGCAGGATCCGAACGCAGTGCGAGAGCGCCGCCTTCGGGTCCTTTTTTGTTTGCCCGGGCGGCATCGCAGTCGACGTCGCGACGCGTGTCCTTCGATCCAAGGAAGGACTTCGATGACCACTCAGGACAGCGCCCGCGCGATCCTCGAGCACGTCGGAGGGGCGGCCAACGTGGCTTCCCTCCACCACTGCTCGACCCGCCTCCGCTTCACTCTCGCCGATGACTCGCAGGCCGATGAGGCCGCCCTCAAAGCCACGCCCGGCGTCATCGGCGTGGTGCTGGGCACCCAGACCCAGGTCATCGTGGGCTCGGGTGTCAACGACTACTTCCGCGAGATCGAGAAGATCCGCACCGGGAGCGGCACGCGCGCCGCGGCGCGCGTCGACTCCGCCACACCGAAGCTGACCCTCAAGCGCGCCGGGTCGGTGTTCATGGACTTCGTCGTCGGCGTCTTCACCCCGATCATCCCCGCCGTCGCCGGCGCAGGAATCTTCAAGTCGTTCCTCATCCTCGCCGTCGCGCTCGGCTGGCTGCAGACGACCGACCAGACCTACCAGGTGCTCACCGCGATCCCCGACGCGGTCTTCTTCTTCCTCCCGCTGCTGGTGACCTACACCGCCGCGAAGAAGCTCGACGTCAACATCCCGCTCGCGCTCGGCATCGTGGGCCTGCTGGTGTTCCCGACCTTCGCGGGCCTTCTCACCCAGGAAGGCGGCGTCGCGCTGTTCGGACTGACGGTGCCCGCGATCGCCTACAACGCGCAGGTGTTCCCCCCGATCCTCGCCGTGCTGCTGCTCGCCGTCGTCGAGCGCTTCGCCCGCCGCATCAGCCCGAGCGTCATCAGCACCTTCCTCGTGCCCCTGATCTGCTTCGTCGTCGTGGCGCCCGCCACGATCTTCCTGCTCGGCCCGCTCGGCTTCTTCCTCGGCACCCTGCTGACCGGCGCGATGCTGTGGCTCTACGGCACGCTGGGCTGGATCGCTGTGGCGCTGATGGCCGCCGCCCTGCCGTTCATCGTCTCGGTCGGCATGCACAAGGCCTTCATCCCGCCGACGGTGGCGACCATGGCCTCCGCGGGCAAGGAGAGCTTCTACCTCGTCGCCTCTCTCGCCCACAACCTCGCCGAGGCGGGATCGAGCCTCGCCATCGCGGTGCGCACCAAGAACAAGACGCTGCGCGGCACCGCGATCTCGTCGGGCATCTCGGCCTTCTTCGGGATCACCGAGCCGGCCCTGTACGGCGTGACGCTGCAGAACCGTCGTGCGATCGTCTCGGTCGTCATCGGCGCATTCGTGGGTGGTTCGTACCTCGGCATCGCGGCGATCTCGGCCTTCGCGCTCGTCAGCCCGGGTGCGGCATCCATCTCGATGTTCATCGACATGACGAACCCGTGGAACCTGCTGCACGCGGTCATCGGCGCCCTCGTCGCCATGGTCACCTCGTTCATCGTGTCGCTGGTGATCTGGAAGGACTCCGACTCGGCCACCGTTCGTCTGCTCGAGCAGCAGGCGGGGACGGCGGCCCACGCCGCCGTCGGCGAGATCGTCGCCCCCATGACGGGTGAGGTCATCGCCCTCGAGAAGGTGGACGACCCGGTGTTCTCGGGAGGCATCCTCGGACCCGGCGTCGCCATCCGCCCCGCCGATGGTGAGGTGCGGGCCCCCATCAGCGGCACCGTGTCGAGCCTGCTCCCCTCGCGTCACGCCCTCGGCATCCTGGGCGACGACGGCCTCGAAGTGCTCGTGCACGTGGGCCTCGACACCGTCCGCCTCGAGGGGGCACCCTTCACCGCGCACGTCGCCCAGGGCGACCGCGTCGAAGCCGGCCAGCACGTGCTGACCGCCGACCTGGCGGCGATCGAGGCCGCCGGACTCGACATCACGACGCCCGTCGTCGTGCTCAACGGCGACGCCTACGACGTCGCCCCCCTCGTCACCGGACGCGTCGCCGCGGGCGCCGCTCTGCTGTCGACCGATGCGAAGGAGACCGCGAATGGGATTGCCTGACGGATTCCTCTGGGGCGGTGCGCTCGCCGCCAACCAGGCTGAGGGTGCCTGGAACGAAGGGGGCCGCGGTCCCGCGGTCTCGGACGTCGCGAAGTACCGCCCGCACGTCGACCCGCGCGAGTACGCGGTGCACCACCAGCACACGCTGGAGTCCATCGCGGCCGCGATGGCCGACGACGACATCGCGTACTACCCCAAGCGGCGCGGGATCGACTTCTATCACCGCTACCGCGAAGACCTCGCGCTGTTCGCCGAGATGGGCTTCTCGGTGCTGCGCGTGTCCATCGCGTGGTCGCGCCTCTACCCGACCGGTGAGGAGCTCGAGCCGAACGAAGAGGGCATCGCCTTCTACCTCGACCTCTTCACCGAGATGCGCCGCCTCGGCATCCGCCCACTGGTGACGCTGTCGCACTACGACCCGCCGCTCGCGCTCGCGCTGAAGAACAACGCCTGGGTCGACCGTGGGACCATCGCCCTCTTCGAACGTTTCTCGCGCACGTGCTTCGAGCGCTTCGGCCACCTCGTCGACCTGTGGCTGTCTTTCAACGAGATCGACGGCATCATCCGGCATCCCTTCACCTCGGGCGGCATCATCGACGAGACCGTCGAGGGCTCGCTGGAACAGGCCTGCTACACGGCGCTGCACCACCAGTTCGTGGCTTCCGCGTCGGTGACGAAGATGCTGCACGAGATGTGGCCGGAGTCGGAGATGGGGTGCATGCTGACGATGCTCACCACCTACCCGAACACGTGCCACCCCGACGACGTCGCCGCGACCCAGGCGAAGGAACGACTGCTGTACCTGTGCACCGACGTGCAGGCCGGAGGGGCGTACCCGCGGCTGGCGCTGAAGGCGCTCGAGGCCAAGGGCATCGCGATCCCCTTCGTCGAGGGCGACGTCGAGCTGCTGCGCGAGCACCCGGTCGACTACATCTCGTTCTCGTATTACATGACCCTCACCGAGTCGGTACGACCGGATGCCGAGCGGACCCCGGGCAATACGGTGCTGGGCGTGAAGAACCCGTTCCTGCCGTCGAGCGAGTGGGGCTGGCAGATCGATCCCGTGGGTCTGCGCATCTCCCTCATCGACCTCTACGACCGCTACGGCAAGCCGCTGTTCATCGTCGAGAACGGTCTGGGCATGCGCGACGAGCTGACCGAGGACGGCCGCATCCACGATCCGTACCGCATCGACTACTTCCGGTCGCACTTCGCGGAGATGATCCGCGCGGTCGACGAGGGGGTGGAATTGCGCGGCTACACGAGCTGGGCGCCGATCGACATCATCAGTGCGTCGTCGTCGCAGATCTCGAAGAGGTACGGTTTCATCCACGTCGACCAGGACGACCTCGGCAACGGCACCGGCGAACGACGTCGTAAGGACTCGTTCTTCTGGTACCAGAAGGTCATCGCCTCGAACGGGGCCGACCTGGCGTGACGACCGCACTCGCTGCGCGTCCGCCGGGGTCGACGGAGACACCCATGCAGATCATCAAGAAGGTTCTGAACTCCAGTGTCGTGCTCGTCGAGGACGAGCGCGGCGTGGAGCGCGTGCTGTTGGGCAAGGGCATCGGGTTCGCGGCGCGTCCGGGCGATCAGGTCGCCCCGGGTTCGACCGACCGGGTGTTCGTCGCGCTCGATGACGCCGACCAGCGGAACCTCGTCGAGTTGCTCGCTCAGATCCCCGGAGGCTTCGTCGAGCTCACCAGGGCGATCGTGATGGATGCCGAGAAGGCGGGCATCGAACTCGACGCGCACATCTACCTCACGCTCACCGATCACCTGCACTTCGCGGTGGAGCGCCAACGGCGGGGCCTGCAGGTCACCAACCGCCTGGCGTGGGAGGTGCGCACCGTCTACCCGCGCGAATACGAGGTGGGTCTGCGCGCCCTCGGACTGCTCCGCGACCGCACGGGGGTGGCGCTCCCCGACGAAGAGGCGGCCAATATCGCCTTCCACCTGGTCAATTCGGAGGTGGGGCGCCCGTCCGTCGACTCGATGCGGGTGGTCGGGCTCGTGTCGGACATCACGACGATCGTCACGCACGCCGGGGGAGTGACCCTGGATACCGACGACCTGCACACTCGTCGGTTCCTCACGCATCTGCAGTTCTTCGCGGAGAGATTGTTCAGCGACCGCCTCGCCGGGCAGGACGAGGACCTCCTCTTCGCAACCATGACGGCCAAGCACCCGCGCGCCGTCGCGACGGCCGAACGCATCCGCGCGTTCGTCCTCGCGGAGCACGAGGTCGCCATCTCCGATGAAGAGGTGGGCTACCTCGCCCTGCACATCGCTCGCGCTCAGTCGAGCTGAACACCCGAAAGGTCCCCCATGGCACAGCGCACCGCCGTCTTCGGCTCCTCCTCCGGCCTGCACTCCCGTCCCGCCGCCACCTTCGCCCGCGCGGCGGCGGCGTCCCAGCACTCCGTGACCCTCGCCGCCGGCGATACCTCCGTCGACGCGCGCAGCATCCTCGCGCTGCTGCAGCTCGGCGTGAAGACGGGCGATGAGGTGGCCCTCGAGGTCGACGGTCCCGAGGCCGACCGCGTGGCCGACGAACTTCAGGCGCTGCTCGAGCAGGATCTCGACGCCGCCTGACCCGATCGCGTGAGGGGCCGCGCCGGGTGTACCCCCCGACGCCCGGCATCCCGGCCCCTCACGTGCACCCTGCGGCCCGGCACCGATGCGCCTCACGCGAGGGAGGTGCGCGCCCAGCCGCGGCGCAGACGCGCCCGGTACCCTGGAAACCATGACCGAACAGCCCCCCGCGCGCACGACCACGCCGCCGGTGCGCCCCGCGGGGGCCCCGGCCGACACCGCCGTCCGCGAGACGCGGCCGAAGAACACCGGCGTCCGCCAGGTGCGGCCGAAGACCGAGGGCTGGCAGCAGGCCAAGGACGACACCGGCCGCCCGCTGCTGCAGTTCGCCAGCCCCAAGCGCGGCAAGCCCCCCGTGCACCTCGCCGACCTGACCGCCGACGAGCGCGTCGCGAAGGTGAAGGAGCTGGGTCTGCCCGGCTTCCGCGCGAAGCAGCTCGAGAAGCACTACTTCACGCACTACACGTCCGACCCGGCCGACATGACCGACCTGCCGGCATCCGGTCGCGAAGAACTCGTCGCGGGAATGCTCCCGCCGCTGCTGACCGAGGTGCGCCGCCTCGAGACCGACCGCGGCGACACGATCAAGTTCCTGTGGAAGCTGCACGACGGCGCGCTCGTCGAGTCGGTGCTCATGCGCTACCCCGGCCGCATCACGCTGTGCGTGTCTTCGCAGGCGGGCTGCGGCATGAACTGCCCGTTCTGCGCGACCGGGCAGGCGGGGCTCACCCGCAACATGTCGGCCGCCGAGATCGTCGAGCAGATCGTGCGCGCCAACGCCCTCATCGCCGCCGGCGGCCTGGGCGGGAAGAAGCGCGACGACCACTCGCTGGACCGCGTGTCGAACATCGTCTTCATGGGCATGGGCGAGCCGCTGGCCAACTACGCCCGCGTGATGCAGGCCGTGCGCGTCATGGTCGACAAGGAGCACGGGCTCGGCATGAGCGCGCGTGGCATCACGGTGTCGACGGTGGGTCTCGTGCCCGCGATCAAGAAGCTCGCCGACGAGGACATCCCGGTGACCTTCGCCCTGTCGCTCCACGCGCCCGACGACGGCCTGCGCGACGAGCTCATCCCGGTGAACTCCCGCTGGAAGGTCGACGAGGCCCTGGATGCCGCGCGCGCCTACTTCGACAAGACCGGGCGCCGCGTGTCGATCGAGTACGCCCTGATCAAGGACATGAACGACCACGCCTGGCGCGCCGACCTGCTGGCCGACAAGCTCAACGCCCGCGGTCGCGGCTGGGTGCACGTGAACCCCATCCCGCTGAACCCGACGCCGGGGTCGATCTGGACGGCATCCGAGGTGCCGGTGCAGAACGAATTCGTTCGCCGCCTCAATGACGCGGGCATCCCGACGACTCTCCGCGACACCCGCGGCAAAGAGATCGACGGGGCGTGCGGCCAGCTCGTCGCCACCGAAGAGGACGAGGCGGCCGCCGAGGCGACCCCCGTCGGCTGACCCCTTATCGAACGAATGCCCCCGGCCCGAGTGGCCGGGGGCATTCGTCGTTTCCGGCGACGGGGACGTGGTCGCGTGTTGACGGACCGACCGGAGTCGGGTTACGGTTTCACTAAGTGAACGTTTAGTTCATCTGATGAACCCCCCCTACCTCAATGGAGAGCACTATGGGCTTGGCTGTCTGGGCGCTGATCGCCTACATCGGCGTGATCGTCATCTGGAGCGTGCTGGTCAAGCGCGGCATCGGAGAGGCGATGGTCGTCGGCTTCCTCGTGGTCTGCGCGTTCGGCGGCGCCGACGTCCTGCGGCTGATGGCCGTGGGCCTCGAAGCGGCCTTCACGCAGGAGATCGTCTTCGCCGCCCTGGCGTTCACGTTCATCGGCTTCCTCCTGGCATCCACGGGTGTCATCGACAAGCAGGTCGACATCCTCAACTCGATGCTCGGCCGCCTGCGCGGTGGCGCGGGCTACGTCGCGACCGTCGGTTCGGCCCTGTTCGGCTCGGTGGCGCACTCGGGTTCGGCGAACGCCGCGACCATGGGCTCCGTCGCGATCCCCTGGATGAAGCGCTCGAACTGGCCGGCGCACGTCTCGGCCACCGTGATCGCCGGAAACGCGGGCAACGGCACCGTCATCCCGCCGAGCGCGTCGTTCTTCATCCTCATCGGCACCGCGACCGTCGCGCCCTACGTCACGATCGACAAGCTGCTGCTGGCGATGTTCGCCGCGGCCGGCTGGTGCGTGCTGTGGCGCCTGATCGTGATCTTCATCTTCGTGCGCCGCCACAAGATCGACCGGGTCGCCGCCGCCGACATCCTGCCCTTCGGGCGTTCGTTCCGGCAGGGCTGGACCTCGCTGCTGGTGTTCCTGGGCATCGTCATCCCCGTGGCCGTGACCCTCGGACCCACCGGCGACGCCCTCGTCGCCGCCCTGGGCGAAGACACGATGGACGCCGTCAGCGTGATCGTGTGGATCCCCGTGCTGCTGATGATCTTCGCCGTCATCCTGGGCTGGAAGGGTCTGCCCCGCGGCGGCCGCGCCTGGTACGACTTCATCGCCAAGACCGCCCCGCGCTACCGCGACATCGGCGCCACGCTCGTCTTCGCCTTCGCCGGCGGCGCCGTGCTCACCGAGCTGGGCCTCGCCGACCAGCTCTCGTCGGTGCTGAACGGACTGAACGCCTCGCCCGTGATCATGTCGATCATCGTCGCCGTCATGGTCGTGCTGGTCGCCGGTCCGCTCAGCTCGACCGCGACGATCGCCACGATCGGCGGCATCGGCTTCAGCGTGCTGATGGTCTCGGGCGTCGACCCGATCCTCGCCGCGTGCGTCGTCCTCGTCGCCGCCTCGACCGAGGGGGCCTCTCCTCCCGGCGCGTCGGCGATCTACATCGCCACCGGTATCGCGCAGGTGAACCCGGTGAAGACCTTCGTCCCCCTGATCGTCTGGTACGTGCTGCCGATCCTCGCCATCGCCGCCCTCATCGGTCCCGGCTGGCTGCCGGTGTCGTTCTAGCCCGCGTCCTCAACGGAGAAGACCATGTCTGAAGACAAGACCCCCGCCGAAAAGCCGCACGGGCCCGCCCGTCGTCGTGCGATCGCCCTGATGACCCCCGTGTTCGTGGTGCTGCTGGCATCCATGCTCCTCGTCGGCACCGTGCTGGTGCTGCTGCAGATCGCCGGCCTGCTGATCGGAAACGGTTCCTTCGTCACCGGCGTCGCCGACGCCCTCAACCCCTGGGCCTTCGGGATCGGCGGTGCTCTGGGCATCTGGACCCTGCTGCTGTCGTACGCCCACGGATGGAAGCCCGCCGACTGACGTCGGCCCTCGAGAACGGATGAGTGACATGACTGCTATCGCCACGGTCGACCGTCGGGTCGTGGAGGGTCTCGCGGCCCTGCCCGTCGCCAACATCGGCGACTCCATGGACCGACTGGGTGTCGTGGATGCCGGCATCCACGCCGTCTGGAACGGGGCCGCCCTCGCCGGCCCGGCCTTCACCGTCGAGGTCGCCGGCGGCGACAACGCCGGCATCCACGAGGCCATCTCGAAGGTCCCCGCCGGCGCGGTGCTGGTCGTCAACGGCCACGGCGTGACCGACCGCGCGCTCATCGGCGAGCTGATCGCCGAGCGCCTGCGCAAGGTCGGCTGCATCGGCTTCGTCGTCGACGGCGCGGTGCGCGACGTGGGAGACCTCGAAGAGATGGGCTTCCCCGTCTTCGCGCGCTCGAGCAGCCCCGCCGGACCGTACAAGAACGGTCCCTTCCGCGTGGGCGTGCCCATCGCGCTCGGCGGGGTCGTCGTCAGCCCGGGCGACATCGTGGTCGGCGACCGCGACGGCCTCGCCGTCGTCCCCGCCGCCGAGGCCGAGGCCGTGCTGGAGCGCGCCCGTCGCAAGAACGAAGACGAGGCCGAGACGCGGCGCGGCATCCTGGCCTCGTGAGCGATCCGACACACTAGATGGATGAGCTCGAGTCGTGAAGACACCTCCGGTCAGCCCACGGTCCGCAGCGTCGAACGCGCGCTCGACCTGCTCGAGCTGCTCGAGCGCGCCGACCGGCCGCTGCGACTCGTCGACCTCGGCCGCGGGACGGGACTTTCGACCGCCACGACGCTCCGCCTGCTCGGCGTGCTCCAGCGACGCGATCTGGTCTCGAACAGCGGCGGCGAGTACCGCCTGGGGGTGGCGACCCTCGGCATGGCGCACGGGTACATCTCGACCGACGCGCTCAGCAACCGGGCGCGGCCGCACCTGCAGCAGCTCGCCGAGACCACCCGGCTCACGAGTTCGCTGTACGTGCGCAGCGGCGACGAGCGCATCCTCGCCGTCCGCGTCGACGGACAGCACCCCCTGCGCTACCAGCTGCCGCTCGGCCGCCGGCTCGCCCTGCACCTCGGCGCGGGCAAGCCGATCCTCGCGCACCTGCCTGCGGACGAGGTCGAGCGCATCCTCGGCGGCCTCGGCGAGACGCGCACCGCGGGCGGGCTCACGGTCTCGACCGAGGGATTGGATGCCGAGCTCGCCGCCGTCCGCCGCAACGGGTTCCACGTCTCGGTGGCCGAACGCGACACCGCGGTGGCATCCATCAGCGTGCCCGTCTTCTCATCGGCGGGGGAGATCATCGCCTCCCTCTCCGCCTCGGGACCGGTCGAGTCGACCGACCCCGACACCCTGCCCGACTGGGCTCCGGAACTCCGACGGGCGGCAGCGGCCGTCGGTCGCTAGCGCGGGTCTCGATCCGCGCATCTCGAAAGGAACATCATGCGCGTGATCGGCATCATCGGACTCGGCGAGGCGGGCTCGCTCTACGCGCGCGGCGCGGTCGAGGCGGGCTACGAGGTGCGCGGGTTCGACCCCGCTCCCACCCCGACGCCCGAGGGGGTGCAGCGCGCCGCGTCGCTCACCGACCTCGTGGCCGCGAGCGACCTCGTCATCGTGCTCACCGGCGCCGCTCTGAGTGCGCGGATCGCCGCCGACGCCGCCCCCCACCTGCGCGCGGGTGCGGTCTACGCCGACTTCACCACGGCCTCGCCCGACGTGATGGTCGACGTCGCCGCGCTCGTCGAGAAGGCCGGGGCGCGCTTCGCCGACGTCGCCATCCTCGGGCCGGTGCCGACGAAGGGCGCCGCGACCGAGACGATCGTCAGCGGGACCGCCGCGGGCGACGTCGCCGAGGTGCTGCGACGCTTCGGCGCCGACGTCGAGGTCATCGAGGGGCCGGCCGGGGCGGCGACGTCGCGCAAGCTGCTGCGCAGCGTGCTGATGAAGAGCCTCGCCGCCATCGTCATCGAGGCGCTCGAGGCCGGCCGCGCGGCGGGGTGCGAGCCGTGGGTGCGCGCTCAGATCGCCGCGCAGCTGTCGGGCGACGCCGAGGCCAAGATGGACCGCTACGAGACGGGCAGCCGCAAGCACGCGGTGCGCCGCGCGCACGAGATGGAGTCGGTCGTGGACTACCTGGGCTCGCTGGGCGTCGCGTCCGAGATGTCGGACGCGTCCCGTCGGGTGCTCGAACGCCTGGGCGAGCAGCAGGCCTGAGCCGCCGCGCGTCGGGCGCGACTGTCGCGCCCCGCGCGCGTCGTCAGCGCCCGACCTGCGCGTGCAGCACGTGCTCGCGCAGGTCGTCGAGCGTCTGCTGCATGTGCCCGTCCATCGCGATCCGCGCCGCTTCGGGGTCTCGCGCGCGCAGCGCCTCGAGCACGCGGCCGTGCTCGGCGATCGCGTGCTGCTGGATCACCCGCACGCGCGAGGTCTGTGCGCGACGCTCCGACAGCACCTCGGTCAGGGGCGCGAACATCACGGTCAGGAACGGGTTTCGCGAGGCCGTGAGGATGCGGTCGTG
>NZ_QAJB01000397.1:0-1958 GCF_003061325.1 Microbacterium sp. HMWF026 | reverse complement strand
CGAACGCGTCGAGGTCGTCGGCGGCGTGAGCGGCGGTCATCGCGTCGAGGTCGGCGGCGATGGCATCCACCTCTTCTTCGGTGGCGCGCTCGGCGGCCAGAGCGGCGGCACCCGTCTCGAAGATGCGGCGCAGCTCGATCAGCTGCTCGGCGGCCTGCGCGTCCCCCGTCGCCGAGGTGGCGGCGAGCACGGCGGCCAGCGACGTCCACCGCGCGACGGGTTGGACGAACGAGCCGCGGCCGCTCTCGACCCGCACCACCCCGCGGGCCTGCAGGGTCTTGATGGCCTCGCGGACCGTCACCCGGCTCACGTCGAAGCGCTCGCCCAGCTCGGGTTCGCTGGGGAGAGCATGATCGGCGGTCAGGCGCCGCGCGACGATGTCGTCGAAGAGACCGTCGACGACCTCGTCGACGCGTGAACGTCTCGCCATGGTATCCCCCTTCCGCTCCAACCTAATCGCCGGGCCGGGGAGCACGTGTCCCCGACCCGGCGTGTGACCGGCGCGTCAGCCAGCGAGAGCGAACACCGCCCACGTGAGCAGGAAGCCCGCGACGCCCAGGACGGTGGTGAGCACGGTCCAGGTGCGCAGACCGTCGGCGACCGTGAGGCCCAGGTAGCGCGTCACGATCCAGAACCCGGCGTCCGTGACCATCGACAGTCCCAGCGAACCGAAACCGACCGCGACGGCGACGGCGGCGATCTGCAGCGGCGTGTACCCCGCCTCGGCGACGCCCGCCGACAACAGGCTCGCCGTCGTGACGATCGCGACGGTCGCCGAGCCCTGAGCAGCGCGCAGAGCGAGCGTGATGAGGAACGCGGCGCCCAGCAGCGGCACGCCGAGCGAGTCCAGAGTGAGCGACAGGGCGGTGCCGATACCCGAGGCCTGCAGGACGGCGCCGAAGACGCCGCCGCCCGCGACGACGAGCAGGATCGACGCGATCGGGGGCATGGAGCTCTCGAACACCTCCTGCGTGCGGGCGAGGCCCCAGCGGCGACGCACGGGCAGCGCGAAGAACGCCACGATCACCGCGACCAGCAGCGCGAACGCGGGAGTGCCCACGAAGGTCGCGATGCCCCGGCCCGTGGAACCGGTGGGCAGGCTCAGCGAGAGCACCGTGCCGACGAGGATCTGCACGATGGGCAGGGCGATCAGGCCCACGACCAGGCCCGTGCTCGGGGGTGCCATCACGGTGCCGTCGGCGCGGCGGGATTCGATCACGGTGGTGGTCTTGCCGAACTCGGCCATCTGCTCGGCGACGCGCGGAGCGAGAGCGTACTCGGTGCGGTTCATGATGCGCGCGACCCAGAAGCACAGCACGCCCAGGACGGCGCAGATCGGCAGCGCGATCGCGGTGATCAGGCCCAGGTCGGCGCCGAACACTCCCGCGCCCGCGACGATCCCGGGGTGCGGGGGCACGGCGACGTGCACCGAAAGCATCAGGCCGAACATCGGCAGACCGAAGACGATCGGCTTCACACCGGCGATCTTGCTGAAGGCGTAGAGGATCGGGACGAGCACGATCACGCCGACCTCGAAGAACACCGGGATGGCCACGACGAAGGCGACGATGGTGAGGGCGACGGCGACGCGCTTCGGTCCGAGGCGGTCGGTGAAGCTCTCCGCGAGGTGCTGGACGCCTCCCGACACCTCGATCAGGCGACCGAGGATCGCGCCGAGGGCGATGATGATGAGCACCTTGCCCATGGTCGAACCGACCCCGTTTGCGACGAGGGTGAACACGTCGCCCGCTGGGATCTGCGCCGACAGGGCGACGGCGACGCTCGTGATCAGCAATGCCACGAAGGCGTGGATTTTGAACAGGATGATCAGCACGAGTAGCAGGGCGATGCCCGCGGCCGCGATGGCCAGGAGCGCGCCGGTGCCGAATTCCACGGCGGGGGCGATGGGCGGCGTGTCGGCCGTGAGGATGGGAAGCATGACGGGATCTCCTTCGATC
>NZ_QAJB01000396.1:0-1557 GCF_003061325.1 Microbacterium sp. HMWF026 | reverse complement strand
GTGCTCTACCGCTCGCACGCCCAGTCGGCGGCCCTGCTCAGTGCACTGTCGGGCGTGGGGATCGCGGCATCCGTCCTGGGCGGACGCAAGTTCTTCGACCTGCCCGAGGTGCGTCAGGCCCTGATGGCCCTGCGCGCGGCGTCGGTGGCGCCGATCAGCACCGGTTTCGTCGCGACGGTCCGCGATGTGCTGCGCAGCGTCGGTCTGACCGACGATCCGCCTGAGGCGGGCGGCGCGCTGCGCGAGGCGTGGGAGGCGCGCGCGGCGCTGCTGCGCCTGGCCGAAGAGGCGCCCGAGGGTACTGACCTGCGCGCATTCACCGACGACCTGCAGGCGCGAGCCCGCGACCAGCACGAGCCGACCACGCGAACCGTCACGTTGGCGACGCTGCACGCGGCGAAGGGTCTGGAGTGGGATCACGTCTACCTCGTGGGGGTGAGCGAGGGGCTTCTGCCCATCTCGTACGCCAAGACGTTCGAGGCCGTCGACGAGGAGCGCCGCCTGGCGTACGTCGGCGTCACTCGGGCCGCGCGAACGTTGTCGGTGAGCTGGGCGCGAGGGCGTGGGCGGATGGAACGCTCGCCGTCGCGCTTCCTGCGAGAGATCGGCAGTGGCAGTCTTCGCTCGGCCGATGCAGCGCCCAGGCCCGCCGGAACGAATCGGCGCGCAGGCGCAGCGAGCGGCTCGTCGACGCGATCGGCGCGTTGAGCAGAAACCGCGCCGCGCGTCCCGCCTCGGCGGCGAGGGCGACGTCGACGTCCGGCCGCGGACGACCGAGCAGTTGCGCCGCGACCAGCGGCCAGTGCGGGTCGCCTTCGCGCTGGACGGCGTCGAGGCAGGCCAGGCACGCCGTGCGTCCGGGCTCGACGACCGGCCCGATGACGGCGCTCGCCCCGTCGAGCACGAGCGGAAGATGCGTGACGTCCTCACGCACGAGCGCCGCCGCACGCCGCGGGTCGACGCGGTGGGCCGCCAGCACGACCACCCGCGCGTCGGCGGGGACGGGCTCGCTCGCCGGGCCCGCCCACGACACGACGGTCGCGCGCCCGGGGAGGGCGGCGAGCACCGCGCGGACGGCTCGGGCGGGAAGGTCGTCGGCGGTCTGCACGAGGATCGGCGGATGCCGCGGCGCCCGCGCCAGGGCGGGAGCGATCTCGGCGAGCAGGGCGTCGCACGCGGCGCCACCGCTGCCGTGCAGCTGAGCGAGCGAGCGGAGTTCGGCGCGCGTGGTGCCGGTGACCAGGGCGGCGACCACCCGGTCGACCCAGGCCCCGGCGGTCGGGGTCACGGCGACGGCGGGAGCGCCGAATTGCACACGACCGTCGTGGCGCCAGAGCGGGGGAGCGGCGGAATCGAGTCGGATCATGCCCCGAGCCTGTCCCGCGAGACGGTCCGGGATGCCACTGTCCCCACCCCGACGCCCGGATCACGCCGTGGGGAGGAACGGCGGACGCCCGCGGCGGGACCGAATCCGCACCGCGGGCGTCCGCCGCGAAAGCAGCCTCAGACCGGTCGCTGGTCTCCCGGCGCGGCGTCGTCGTCCCCGTCCGTCCCGGT
>NZ_QAJB01000395.1:0-2088 GCF_003061325.1 Microbacterium sp. HMWF026 | reverse complement strand
CAGGCCCATCGCGTCGAAGTCCGTCTTCGCCAGGCGGGCGCCCAGCTCACCGTCACGGGTGACGGTGAAGATGCCCTCGTGGGTTCCGATAAGGAACCCATCGGTGGCGGGGTCATCAACGATGCCGTGCACGTGTGTGAGCGGCTGCTCAGGGTGGTCGTCACCGGTGAGGGACGGTGAACCGGCGCAGCCTGCGAGAGCGAGCGCGACCATGGGGACGAGGGTGACCAAGGACAAGGCGCGGGTGCGGGAGCCCGGCGCGGTGAGGTTGGTGTGGTGGTGCTGCATTGGGGGTGCGTTTCGTCTGATCGGGTGGTGGGGCGCGGTGGTTTTCCGCGCCCCACCCGGGTGATCAGAGAGTTGCCAGAAGCTCCTCCATGGTCGCGATTTCGGACGTCTGCGATTCGACGATCTGGTTGGCCAGGGCGACGGCGTCGCTGTTCTGGCCGTTGCTGGCCTCTTCCTGGGCCATCTCGATCGCGCCGCGGTGGTGTTCGATCATCTGCTGAAGGAACAGTCGGGCGGCGTCCGTGCCGGTGGCCTGCTCGAGGGCCTGCATGTCGTCCTCGCTCATCATGCCGCCGCCGCTGTGGTCCATGCCGCCCATGTCGGAGGAGGTGGCTCCCCAGTCCTCGAGCCACCCTTCCATGGTCGCAATTTCAGGCTCTTGAGCGGCCTTGATCTGCTCCGCCAGGGCGGTGACGCGCTCGTCGATGCCGTCTTTCGACAGGAGCGTGTCGGACATCTCGATCGCTTGAGTGTGGTGCTCGATCATCATGCTGGCGAACATGACGTCCGCCTCGTTGGCGTCCGCGGACTGCGCGGGGCTAGCACTGCTGCTGCTGCCGTGGTCCATTCCGGGCATGCTGCCGCCCGAGGTGGTCCCGCCGGAGCATCCGGCGAGAGTGAGCAGGGCGGCGAGAGTGAACGCGGCGGTCGCCGCGGCGCGGGTCTTCATGGTGGTTGTCTCCATCGGTCGGTGATGAGGCACGACGGTTGTCGTGCGGGAAGATGCGTTGCCCGCGCGGAAGGCGGGCGTACGCGTCATCACGTGCGACTGATGCAGAGAACCGTGAGGGAAGGTGGCGGGACAATCTGTGCGGGCGCGGGCCACCGGGCCTGTACCGCGCGGAGTACGTCGTCTCGGACGGTAATGCGCCACCCGATACGGTGACGTGCGAGCACGAGCACGCTGACAAGCAGCGCCAACACGCACGCCATCCAGGCCATGGCGTGATCGTCGCCACAGTCGCCGCAGCCGTCGTCGTGGGCGGCGGTCGTGTTCAGCTGGGCGGAGAGGGGCGACGCATCGTGATGGGTCGATACCTCTCCCGCGACAGCCACCGTGTCGCCATGTCCGGAGGCGGTGGTGTGGGTGTTGAGGGAGTGCATTGCCAGGAGCCCCACGATGACGGCGCCGGTTACAGCGATCACCATCAGCAGGGTGCGGGTGAATGCACGCTGGCCACGCACATGCTGCGCGAGGGTAATCAGCGACATCTTCACCTCCTGGTCGGTTTCTAGGCTAACTTTCGCCGGCGAGGGCGGGTGGGCCGCTTGACGGCCAACGCGCGCTTTGCCCGCGAGTGGGTGACGGGAACTGGTGGGTTACAACGCCGCGAGGAGGTCGTTGCACGCCTGCTCGCAGCGGCGGCATGCCTCTGCGCAGACCCGGCAGTGCTCGTGCATGTCGGCGTGCTGCTCGCATTCCTGCGCGCACGCGGCGCACGCGGTGCGGCATGCCTCCACAACAGCGCGAACCACCTCGACGTCCACCGTCGTCTGTCGAGAAAGCACCGCACCGGTCGCGGTGCAGATGTCGGCGCAGTTGGCGTTTTTGGTGATGCACGTCACCAGCTCGGCCACCATGTCTTCTGACAGGCACGCGTCGGCACACGCGGTGCAGGTCTGCGCGCATTCGATGCAGGCCTCAATGCAGCGGGCGAGTACGTCCGCGGCCTCAATGGACGCGGCCTTGGGGTGAGTAGTGAGCATCTGATCGATAGCAGTCATGTTCGCTGGTCCTTTCCCGGGGACCGTCCCCGGCGCCTGCCACGATACGAGCGGGCGACGGGGACGATTCGGGGG
>NZ_QAJB01000042.1:0-6107 GCF_003061325.1 Microbacterium sp. HMWF026 | reverse complement strand
CCCCCCGCGCTCGCGTGCACGCGCACGCCGCTGACCAGCTCGAGGAAGATGTCCTCGAGGCTCGCGCCCTTGCTCTGCAGGTGCGACAGCGCGATGCCGGACGCCGCGGCCAGGCCGCCGATCTCGGCCGGCTCGTGGTGGCGGACCGTGAAGCCGTTGCGCAGCAGCTGGTAGCCGATGCCCCGCTCGTCGAGCACACGCGACAGCGCGGCGCGATCGGGGGAGTCGACGACGGTCGCGAACTCGTCGGGGTCGGCGAGATCTTCGATGCCGCCCTGGAAGACCAGTCGGCCTCCCGAGATGATCAGCAGGGCGTCGACCGTCTGCTGCACCTCGGCGAGCAGGTGCGAGGAGATCAGGACGGTGCGTCCCTCTTCGGCCAGGTGGCGCAGCAGCGAGCGCATCCAGCGGATGCCCTCGGGGTCGAGGCCGTTGGTCGGCTCGTCGAGCACGAGCACGCCGGGGTCGCCCAGAAGAGCGGTCGCCAGGCCCAGGCGCTGCCGCATGCCGAGCGAGAAGCCGCCCACGCGGCGTCCCGCGACGTCGGCGAGACCGACCAGGCCGAGCACCTCGTCGATGCGCGTCGTCGGGATGCGCGCCGCGCGCGCCGAGACCTTGAGATGGTTGGCGGCCGAACGCCCGGGGTGGAAGCTCGAGGCCTCGAGGGCCGCGCCCACCGTCTGCAGCGGCGACGTCAGGTCGGTGAAGCGGCGCCCGCCGATCGTCGCGGTGCCCGAGGTGGGGCGGACGAGCCCGAGCAGCATGCGCAGCGACGTGGTCTTGCCCGCGCCGTTGGGGCCGAGGAAGCCGGTCACCCGACCGGGTTCGATGCGCGCCGTGAGGTCGTCGACCGCCGCCACCGCCCCGAAGCGCTTGGTGAGTCCGGCGAGCTCGATCACCTGTCCGTCGGGCATACGGCACCTTTCGTTGGGCGGGCGTTCTCTCCATCTTCCCCGATCCGGGGGTGAAAACGCATCTCGGCGACCCCGCCGCCCGTGTGTAACGTGGCACCGTGCACGCCCCCCACTCCGACGCCGACAGCGTCCTGGTCTCGAGCCGCCGCGGCCTCGGCCACCTGACGCTGAACCGCCCGCGCGCGATCAACGCGCTCGACCTGGACATGATCCGCGCGCTGCACGTGACGCTGGACCGCTGGCAGCACGACACCGACGTCGACGTGGTGCTGCTCGACGGCGCGGGCGAGCGGGGGTTCTGCGCGGGCGGCGACATCCGGGCGTTGCACGGCATGGTCACCGCCGGTCGGGTGGACGAGGTGCACGCCTTCTTCCGCGAGGAGTACGCCCTGGACCACGCGATCTCGACCTCGGCCAAGCCGGTGATCGCGATCGCCGACGGCGTGTGCATGGGCGGCGGCATCGGTCTGGCCGGGCACGCGGCCATCCGCATCGTCACGGAGCGCTCGCGTCTGGCCATGCCCGAGACGCGCATCGGTTTCACCCCGGATGTCGGCGGCTCGTGGCTGCTGGCCCGTGCTCCCGGTCGCCTCGGCGAGTACCTGGCCCTGACGGGCGGAGAGATGGATGCCGCGGACGCGCTGTACGCCGGCTTCGCCGACCACATGGTGCCCACCGCCCACCTCGAGGCACTGTACGAGGCGCTCGAGAACCGCGCCGATCCGTCGAGCCCCACCGAGCTGGTGCTGCTCTTCGACGAGAGCCCGGAGCCGTCGCGCCTGATCGAGAAGCGCGCGTGGATCGACGACGCGTTCGCCGCGAGCGACGTCGCGGGCATCATCGACCGGTTGCGGGCGCGGCCCGAACCCGACGCGCTCGAGACCGCCGAGCTGCTGGCCGCCTCCGCCCCGACCGCGCTCGCCGTGACGCTCGCGGCCGTGCGGCGCGCTCGCGGCCTGCCGTCGTTGCGGGCGGCCCTCGCGCAGGAATACGGGCTGGTGCTGTGGTTCGCCCTCACCCAACCCGACCTCGTCGAGGGCATCCGCGCGCAGGTCGTCGACAAGGACCGCTCTCCGCGCTGGTCGCCCGCGCGGCTGGCCGATCTGCCCGAGGACCGCGTCGCCGAGGCCTTCGCCTTCGAGCCGGAGCCGGCGCTGTGGTGACGTCGGGCTGTTCGAGCCGGCCATGACCGCACCGCGGCGCCGCTGGTCGTTCGGCAGGGCCCTCGACGGGTTCTTCTTCGTCTTCGCCGGTCTCGCCGCGGTCTGGCTCGCCTACCTGAGCCTGACGCAGTCGTTCTCGCTCGGCTGGGGCGGCGTGCTCATGGCGGTCGCGTTCTGGGTGCTGCTGGCCTACCTGGTGCTGCCCCGGCTGCACCGCATCCTCACCGCGATCTACGTGCCCGACTACTTCATGGGGCGCACGCGCACCTCGGACGGGCTGCTGGGCGACCCCGTCAACCTCGCCCTGCTCGGAGAGCGCGCGCAGATCGAGGCGGTGATGGCGGCCGCGGGGTGGATCCCGGCGGACCCGGTGAGCCTGCGGTCGTCCTGGCGGATCGTGTCGTCGACGCTCGGTCGCCGCAGCTATCCGCGCGCTCCCGTGAGCCCGCTGTACCTCTTCGGTCGGATGCAGGACCTGGCCTACCAGCAGGAGGTCGCCGGCTCTCCCGCGCAGCGGCACCACGTGCGCCTGTGGCGGTGCCCGGACGGCTGGCTGCTGCCCGGAGGGCGACGGGTGGACTGGCTCGCCGCGGGCACCTTCGACCGGGCGGTCGGCCTGTCGTTGTTCACCCTGCAGGTGACCCACCGCATCGACGCCGACACCGACATCGAGCGCGATCACATCGTCGGAACGATCGAGGGGATGCCGGGAGTCGCCGTCGACGTCATCCGCGACTTCGCGACCGGGTACCACTCGCGCAACGGCGGTGGCGACAGCATCTCGACCGACGGCGATCTGCCCATCATCGACGTGCGGGGCGTGGACGCGGCTGTTCCCGGCACCCGCGGCCCGGAGGCGCCACGATGAGCCGGGCGGGTTCCCGGCGCGAACGCGTGCCCCGCAAGCGCGTCGCTTTCGAGCCCCCGCTCGAGCCCGCCCCCGCGGAGGCCGCGCATCATCGCCCCCTCGCGATCGTCGCCGGAGCCGTGCTGGTCCTGCTGCGGGCGGCGGCCGGAGCGCTGTGGGCCGTCAGCGTCGCCTTCGCGCTGCCGCCCTGGCTCCGCGACGTCGCCGGGGCCTGGAGCGGTGACGCCAGCGAGGCTCCGGACGTCAGCGCGTCGGACCTCGGCGTGGGCACAGCGGTGTTCCTCGCCATTCTCGGCATGGTCTGCGCGGTGCAGGTGGTGCTCGGCATCCGGATCCTGTTCGGGGGAAACCGGTCGCGCGTATTCGTCATGCTGATCTCGGTGGCGTCGATCTCGGCGAGTTTCGTGGGGTGGTGGGAGTTCGGGCAGGAGATCTCGATCCGCACGACGCTGACCACCCTGGCGCTCGACATCCTGGTGCTGCTCGCGCTGTCGAGCAGGGATGCAGCGGCCTACGCCCGCCGGCCACGCGCGCGGCACGGGCGACGGCGCGATCGTGCGGGGCGCTCGGCGCGTTCTCAGCGGCGCACGGGGCTGCCCCCAGGCGCGCCGCGTTAGCCTGAAAGGCGCCGCGCCCGCACCAGGTCGCGGCAGAACGGATGAACGGACGTGTTCGACAGCCCCATGTCGTCATCGGCATACGAGGTGCTCCGCGTGGCCGCCGACGCCGACGACGAGAGTCTGCGCCGCGCCTATCGCGTGCGCCTGCGCGAGACGCACCCCGACACGGGCGGCGACGCCGCGCAGTTCGTCCAGGTGCAGCGCGCGTGGGAGCTCGTCGGAACGCCCGAGGCGCGCAGCGCCTACGACCGCGGCCGCGGGTCGTCGTCACCCGAGTGGGGCGGCGCGTCGGCGGCATCCCCCGCTCCGCGGCAGACCGACACCCGGCCGCGTGCGCGGTCGCACGGGCAGCCCGGCGGGTGGCGCCGCGAGCGCTACCTCGGCCTGATCCGCGAATGGGTGGGCCGTGGGGTCGAGATCCCCGACCCGTACGACCCGGCCCTCGTGCGGTCGGCTCCGCCCGAGATCCGCCACATCCTGGCCGACGCGCTCGCCGAGGAGGAGACCGCGCGCCTGGTCTCGGAACTGGGCATGGGTTACACCGTGTGGCACGACGTGCTCGCCGACCGCGACGGTATCGACCCCGAGCAGAAGATCGATCACCTCGTCCTCGGCCCGAGTGGCCTCCACGCGCTGCTGAGCGAGGACTTCGGTGGTCCCGTCGGCGTGCGTCGCGGCGAGATCAGCGGCCCGAACGTCATCGGCTCCCCCGTGACGGAGCTCGTGTCGCGCGCCCGCGTGATCGCCCGCGCGGCCGGGGTGCGCTTCAGCGGTGCGCTGGTCGTGCTCCCCGACGACGACGTGCTCGACGCCATCACCGAGCTCGGCAAGGTGCGCGGTACCCCCGTCGCCCTGGTCACGCGCAGCGCCCTGACGACGCTGCTGCGTCGCGGGATCACGGGCGGTCGCGAGGTCGGCGGCACCGAGCTGTTCGACATCCGCACCCGCCTGCAGCAGCGCGTCCGCCACGTCTGAGCGGTCGCGCTCGCGCGCCCGACGTGCCTAGGGTGGGGCCATGAGTACCGACGACACCCCGGGCGCTTCGGCGTCGGACGACATCAAGCGCAAGTTCAAAGAAGCACTCGAGAAGAAGAACGGCCAGCAGCGGTCGGGTCAGGCGCACCTGGACGGCCACTCCGCCGTCCAGGGCACGCACGGCGCCGTCACCAAGCGGGAGTTCCGCCGCAAGAGCGGCTGAGTCCCTCGTCCCCCGCGCGGTTCACGCCGGGCGGGGGACGCCCAGCGGCGCCTCGAAGAACGACCGCTCGAGCGTCATCGAGCGGTCGTACGCCTCGGCCATCGCGGCCCGTTCGGGAGCGGATGCCGTGCGAGCCGCGGCATCCACGATCCTCGTCGCCTCGGCCGACGACGCGGCGAACGTCTCGTCGCCGTACGCCCGGAGCCAGTCGGCGTAGGCGTGGTCGGGCGCGAAGGTGCCGCGCCAGCGGGCCCCGATGTCGGTGTACAGGACGAAGCACGGCAGGATCGCCGCGACGAGCACCGCGTACGAGCCCGCGACGGACGCCGCCAGCAGGTGGTCGGTGTAGGCCAGGGTGGATGCCGCGGGCACGAGCCCCTCGGCCCGCACGTGCGTCTGATGCAGGGCGGCCTCTTCGGCGAGGCACGACACCGAGGCCGCCGCCCAGAACCGCTGCTCGTCGACGTGCGGGGCCAGGGCAGCGGCGCGCGCGAGGACGCGGGAGTAGGCGCGCAGGTACAGCAGATCCTGTTCGAGGTACCACGCGAACGCCGCGCGATCGAGGGTTCCGGATGCCAGACCCCGGACGAACGCGCAGTCGTCGACCGCGGCGCGGGTGGAGGCGGTGGCATCCCACCTCTCCGCCGCCCACGAGGTACCCAGGTCGATGTGCGGTCTGAGCTCGTGCAGGTGGTCGATGGGACCGTTGCCGCGGCCGACGCGTAGCGCCTCGGCGTTCTCGAGGGCGCCCGTGAGCCACCTCTTGGCGCGTTCAAGGGCGGCGGGCCAGCCCAGGCCGTGCGCCGAGAGGGTCGCCATCGCCGACGACAGCGAGCAGCCGGTGCCGTGGGTGTGCCGGGTCGCGACCCGCGAACCGTCCACCGGGTGGACCGCGTCCGCGCTCACGATCGCGTCGGGGCTCTGCACGCCCTCGAGATGCCCGCCCTTGAGCAGCACCGTGGTGTCCGCGCGCACGGCGAGGGTTTGCGCCTGCGCGACGGCCGCGTCCCACGTGGTGGCGACCGGCCGGCCCACGAGGACCGCGAGCTCGGGCAGGTTGGGGGTCACCAGGTCGGCCCGCCGGCACAGGTCGCGCACGGCGTCCTCGGCGTCGGCGTCGAGCAGGCGGTCGCCGCTGGTGGCGACCATGACGGGATCGAGGACCACGAGGGGCGGGCGCACGGCATCCAGCCACGAGGCGACGACGGTCGTCACCTCGACGGAACCGAGCATGCCGATCTTGACCGCGTCGATCTCGACGTCGTCGCTCACGGCGCGCAGCTGCGCGTCGAGGAACGCCGTCGGCGGCACGTGCACCTCGCGTACGCCCCGGGTGTTCTGCGC
>NZ_QAJB01000394.1:0-1092 GCF_003061325.1 Microbacterium sp. HMWF026 | reverse complement strand
CCCGTCGAGCTCGCCGATCGCCTCTCGGGCGCCGCGGCACCCGGGGCCCGGTACGTCACCGGACGCGACGGAGGACTCGTCGCGGCGCGATCGTGCGCACCCGGCCCGAGAACGCGAAACGCGCCGCCGGACCGAGTCCGAGCGACGCGCTTCGCGTGCGGGTATGCGGGGTGCGTCAGTACCAACCGGTCGACTGCGAGTGACCCCAGGCGCCGCAGGGCGTGCCGTAGCGGCCCGAGATGTACCCGAGGCCCCACGAGATCTGCGTCGCGGCGTTGGTCTCCCAGTCGGCGCCGGCCGACGACATCTTGCTCCCGGGAAGAGCCTGGGGGATGCCGTAGGCACCGCTGCCGGCGTTGTAGGCGCGGTAGTTCCAGCCCGACTCCTTGTTCCACAGCGAGACCAGGCACGAGAACTGGTCGTCGCCCCAGCCGCGGCTGGAGAGCATGCCGCGCGCGGTCGCCTGCGCTCCGGCCGGGCTGTTGTCTCCGGAGCCACCGCCGGAGGCGACGGGAACCGGAGCGGACGAACCGCCACCGGTGCTACTGCCGCTGCTGCTGCTGCTGGAGGCGGCGGCGCGCTCTTCGGCGGCGGCCTTCTCCTTCGCGGCGGCTGCCGCGGCGGCGGCCGCTTCGGCCTCTTGGCGCGCCTTCTCGGCGGCCTCCTCCTCGGCCTTCTTCGCCACGGCGGCGTCCAGGCTCCCGCGCAGTTCGGCGACGCGCTGGTCGACGTTCGCCCGCGCGGCGGTGACGTCCTCGGCGAGGCCGGGCAAGAAGGTGTCCGGCAGCACGGCGGCTGCCTCGAGGCGCGAGGTGGCGGTCTCGAGGGCCGAGGTGTCGACGGTGGCGGGCTGGCCGATGTCCAGACCGGATGCCGCGATGTCGTTCTGCACCGAGGTGACGGCGGCCATCGACGTGGCGGCGGACGCTTCGGCCGTACGGGCCTCGTCGGCGCCGGCGCCGCGGGCGGTCGCGAGGACGGTCGGCGTGGTCGCGGAGGCGAGCGAGAAGCGGGCCGTCGACAGGTCGGTGGGGGAGGCGGTCGCGGCCGGAGCCGTGCCGGTCAGGGCCGCGGCGGCGACGACGCCGACCA
>NZ_QAJB01000393.1:709-7072 GCF_003061325.1 Microbacterium sp. HMWF026 | reverse complement strand
ACCGAGCAGTTGCGCGACGCCGCACGCGCCGCCGAGGACGCCGGCGTCGAAGAGCTGTGGCTGTGGGAGGACTGCTTCCGGTCGTCGGCCTGGGCGGCCGCCGCCGCGGCTCTCGCGGTCACCGACCACTTGCGCATCGGCGTGGGTATCTCGCCTTTTCCGCTGCGGAACGTCGCCGCGTCGGCGATGGAGGTCGCCACGATCGAGCGCATGTTCCCCGGCCGGCTGCTGCCCGGGTTCGGGCACGGGGTGCAGGACTGGATGCGGCAGGTCGGGGCCAAGGCCGCCTCTCCGCTGACGCTCATGCGCGAGCAGATGCCGGCCCTTCGCGCCCTGCTCGAGGGCCGGACCGTCACGACCGAGGGCCGGTACGTCCGGCTGCGCGACGTCGCGCTCGACTGGCCTCCGGCGGCGGCGCCGCTCGTCTACGCCGCCGCCGAGGGCCCGAAGACGCTCGCGGCCGCCGGAGAGGTCGCCGACGGCGTGGTGCTCGACAGCCGGCACACGGTGGACGAGGTCGCTGCGGCGGTCCAGACGGTGCAGGCGGCGCGTCACGCCGCGGGGCGCGAGGGCCGCGCCGATGTCGTGGCCTACGTGCTGACGGCGTTCGGGCCCGACGCCCGCGAACGGGCGACGGCCTCGCTGTCCGACCGACCCGACGCGGCCGACCGCGTGCTCGCCGGTTCGGTGTCCGAGGTCGCCGAGGGCGTCGCGGAATTCCAGGCGGCCGGCGTCGACGACGTCGTGCTGCTGCCGACCGACGATGTCGACCTCGCCGCGTTCTTCGCCGCGGTCGGCCAGGTCGCGGTGGCGGTGCCCCGCGCGGGCGGTGTCTCGTGAGTCGCGGCGTCGTCTCGCTCGGCGTCGCCGGTTCGCTCGGCCCCGACGCGATCGCCCGTATCGCGCCGGCGGTCGAACAGGCCGGGTTCCACACGCTCTGGGTCAACGACACCCCCGACGGCGACGCCCTCGCGGCGCTCGCCGCGGCCGCGCGCGTCACCGAACGGCTGCACTTGGCGACGGGCGTCGTGCCCGTCGACCGGCGCCCGGCGTCCGAGATCGCCGGCGAGGCGGCATCCCTCAGTCTTCCGCTCGACCGAGTGACCATCGGTATCGGCTCCGGAATGGCCAAGCAGGGGGCGCTCGCGCGGGTGCGCGAGGCCGCCGACACTCTCCATCGATCGGGTCTGCCGCGGGTGCTCGTCGGCGCGCTCGGGCCCCGGATGCGCCGCACGGCCGTCGAGAGCGCCGAGGGTGTGCTGCTCAACTGGGTTCCGCCCGTCGAGGCCCGCGAGCAGGCCGCGGCGCTGCACGCCCTGAAGCCGTCGACCCACGTGGCGGTCTACGTCCGCACGGCGATCGTCGAGGCCGCGCGCGAACGCCTCGAGGCCGAGACCGCGCGCTACGCCTCGTTTCCGAACTACGCCGCGAACTTCGAACGGATGGGGGTGGATGCCATCGACACCACCATCCGCGACGTCACCGAGCTGGGGCCCGCGCTCGAGGCCTACACGGCCGCGGCCGACGAGGTGGTGCTCCGCGCCATCGTCCCCGACGACGCGGTCGAGGCCTACATCGACTTTGCGTGGCGCACCGCGCCGAATCCGACGTGACGATCGCCGGGGTGAGCGCGCGGCAGTAGCGGCCGGCCGTGGCGGGCCATCGGCCGAGACCGACGCGCCGCCGCGGCAGACAGCGGCCCGTGCCTTCGCGCGAGCGCGCGGGACCCGAACCCGCGCGGCCCGCGCCCTCAGCGCACCAGCCGCACCGTCCGCGGGATCGGCCCGAACGCCGACGACGCCCCGTCGGGAACGAAGCCGTTGCGCGTGTAGAACGCCCGGGCGCGCGGATTGTCGTCCGCGACCCACAGCGACGCCGGGCGGTCGCCCAGGACGGCATCCAGCAGACCCTGCCCGGCACCGCTGCCATGACGATCCGCGAGGACGTAGAGCATCGTGAGCTCCTCTTCGCGGACGGCCTCGGGCTCGGGAGTGCGCTGGACCGCCGCGAATCCCACGATCTCGTCGCCGTCCGCGGCGACGACGGTGACGAAGGTCTCCTCCGCGAGGTTCTGTCGCCACATGCCGACACGGCGCTCGACGTCGAACCAGGGGCTGGTGTCCGGATCATCGACGAAGCGGCCGTACGTCTCGCGCCACGACGTGGCGTGCACGACCGCGATGCCCTCGGCATCCTCGGGCCGTGCGGTGCGGATCGCGATCGTCGAATCCTTCGATGTCCCCATTCCGGGTGCCTACGGGTCGCGGCCCCGCGCCTCCAGGACGGTGGCAGACTGACCGGATGCCGCGCCGTCGAGGTCTCACCGTCCGCTCCGCCGCCCGCGGGGTGCTCGCCCTGCTGCTGGTCGCCGCCGGGGTCGGCCATCTGACGTGGGGCCGCCGCGGCTACCGGATCGTCGTTCCGGGGTGGGCGACGCGACTGCTGCACACCGACAAGGACGCGATCGTCGTCGCGTCCGGTGCCGCCGAGGTGCTGCTCGGCGTGGGTCTCATCGCCCTGCCGCGCGAGCGCCGCCGCCTGGGCGCAGCGATCGCGGCGTTCTTCGTCGCGGTCTTCCCCGGCAATGTGCACCAGTGGCGTACGGGTCGCTCGGCCCCGGGCTTGGACACCGACCGGGCGCGCTTCATCCGCCTGTTCCTGCAGGTGCCGCTCGTCGCCTGGGCGTGGTGGGCGACGCGCGAACGCTGACCTCGCGCTTCGAGGCTCTGAGCGACGCGCCTCAGGCGGCTTCTCCGAGACCGAGCACACCCGTGTCGAACGCGGCGCGCGCGAGCACCTTGTAGCCGTGCTCGGGGAAGAACACCGTGATGCGGTCGGCCTCGACGCCCATGACCGTGCCGGTCCCGAACTCGCCGTGCCGCACGACGGCGTCGATGCGGATGCCGTCGTCCGCGGCATCCGCGGTCTCGCCCTCGGCGTCCACCGGCGCCGCCGCGCCTGCGTCGCACCGGTCGCACGACCCGCACCGTTCGGGCGTCTCGACCCCGGAATATTCGAGCAGCGCCCGGCGGCGGCAGTGCACGGTCTCGGCGTAGCCGCGCATGATCTCGATGCGCGAGGCGCGGATGCGCTCCTCGGCCTCGTCGCGATCGCGCACCGCGGCCACGGCGTCGCCCGCCGACACCTTCTGCAGCACCGACACGCCGTCGGGACCCGACGCGGCCAGCTCGCAGACGACGAGCTGGTTGAGGACGCGTCCGATCGCCCGGGTCGACCGACCCGAGGACTCGGCGATCTCTTTGGCGCGCAGGGGCTTCTCGGCACGTCGAAGGGCGTCCCAGACGCCCGCGACGTCGGCGCGTTTGCTGTGCCCTCCGGCGAAGAACGACCGCAGCGCGAAGTCCTCGGCGCGATAGTGCAGGATCGCGCGGGCGGGCTGACCGTCACGCGCCGCCCTACCGATCTCTTGCGCGTAGGAGTCGAGGGACTCGGTGACGTCGGCGTGGACGACCAGCCGCACGTCGGCCTTGTCCACGCCCATGCCGAACGCCGACGTGGCGACCACCACGTCGAGCTCGCCGCCGCTCCAGGCCGCGTGCACCTCGTCGCGCCGTTTCTGCGCCATCGCACCGTGGTACGGCGCAGCCCGCAGCCCGAGGGCCACCAGCTCGTCGGCGAAGGCGTCGGTCTCTTTGCGCGTCGCCACGTACAGCAGGGCCGGGCCACCGGCATCCCGCACATCTTCGACGACGGCGCGACGTTTTCCGGCGTCGTCCTCGTGGCGGCGTACCGACATGTGGATCTCGGGGCGGTCCATCCCGCGCACCTCGAGGTGCGGATCGCGCATGCCCAGGCTCGCGACGATGTCGTCGCGGACGGGAGCGGATGCCGTCGCCGTCAGCGCCAGCACGGGTGGGCGCCCGAGCGCCTGGACGGCGTCGCCGATGCGCGCGTACTCGGGGCGGAAGTCGTGGCCCCAGGCCGAGACGCAGTGGGCCTCGTCGACGACGACCAGGCGCACGTCGGCCTCGGCGAGTCGGTCGAAGACCTCGCTGTTGGCGAGCTGCTCGGGGGCGAGGAAGGCGTAGACCGGGTCGCCGCTCTCGATCGCGGCCCACGCGGCCTTCTTGTCGCGCGCACTGGTGCGCGAGTTCAGCGCGACCGCGGCGGGGGCGTCGGGGGCGCGGTCGATCGAGTCGATCTGATCGCGCTGCAGGGCGAGCAGGGGCGAGATGACGACCGTCACACCGCCGAGTTCGCACCCGGCGATCTGGTACACCGCCGACTTGCCGGCCCCGGTGGGGAAGACGACGAGCGTGTCGCGGCCCCCGATGACCGCATCGATCGCCTCGGCCTGGCCGGGCAGCAGGTCGTCCCAGCCGAACACCTCGCGAGCGGTGCGTGCGGACTGTTCGAGTGTGGCGGGAGCGTTCACGGGGCCTCATTCCTGGCGAAGACCCTCAGCACACCTCAGACCTCCGACATCGGTTCGGGGGTTGCGACGACGCGCCTCGTGTGCCACCCGTCGGACGGCGTGCCTAGGCATCGCGAGCGGCCCGGCGCAAGCGCGCCGGCGATGTCGGAGGGGGATGCCACGATGTCCGCATGCTCTTCGGCGACATCGAGACGACCCTCGCGGCGGTCACCGGCACGCGCTCCCGCCTGGCCAAGGTCGAGGCCCTCGCGACGCTGCTGCGGGGCCTCGAGCCCGACGAGGTCGAACCCGTCGTCGGCTTCCTCACGGCGGCCCCGCGGCAGGGGCGCCTCGGCGTCGGCTACAAGACGCTCTCGAACCGAGCGGTCGTCCACGCCGACGCGTCGACGCTCACGGTCGCCGAGGTCGACGACGCGTTCGACCGACTGGTCGGCATCGGCGGCAGCGGCTCGGCTTCCCAGCGCGCGGCTCTGCTCGACGACCTGGCCGAGCGCTCCACCGCGGGGGAGTGGCATCTGCTGATCCGCGTCATGACCGGAGAACTGCGCACCGGCGCGCTCGAGGGAGTCCTGTTGGATGCCGTGGCCCGCGCCGCCGAGCGCGACGCCGCCGTGGTGCGCCGCGCCGCCATGCTCTCGGGCGACCTGGGTCAGACCGCCCGGGTGGCCCTCACCGGTACCGCCGACGATCTCGCCGCGGTCGGTCTGGTCGTCGGACGCGGTGTGCAGCCGATGCTGGCCTCCACCGCCGCGACGGTCGCCGAGGCGCTCGGTGTCGCGGGCCGGGCCTCGGTGGAGTACAAGCTCGACGGAGCACGCGTGCAGGTGCACCGGCACGGCGACGAGGTGCGCGTGTTCACCCGCACCCTCGCCGATGTCACCCATCGGGTTCCCGAGATCGTCGAGATCGTGCGCGGCCTACCCGTGACCGACGTCATCTTCGACGGCGAGACCCTGTCGCTCGACGACGACGGCGCCCCCCGCCCGTTCCAGGACACGATGGCTCGCTTCGGAGCCGAGACGGCGCGGGCCATCGCCCTGCGCCCGTGGTTCTTCGACATCCTCCACGTCGACGGTCGCAATCTCGTCGACGAGCCCCTCCACGCGCGGCTCGATGAGCTCGAACGGGTCGCGGCGCCCTGGCGCATCCCCGCCGTCATCACCGACGACGCCGTCATCGCCGACGACTTCGCCCGCGCGGCTCTCGCGGCCGGCCACGAGGGGGTGATGGTGAAGGGTCTCGACGCGACGTACACCGCCGGACGCCGCGGCAAGAGCTGGCTCAAGGTCAAGCCGGTGCACACCTTCGACCTCGTGGTGCTGGGCGTCGAGCGGGGGTCCGGACGCCGCGCGGGCTGGTTCTCCAACCTGCACCTCGGCGCGCGCGACCCCGACGGACTGTTCGGCGAGCCGGGCGGCTTCGTCATGGTCGGCAAGACCTTCAAAGGCCTCACCGATGAGCTGCTGCAGTGGCAGACCACGCACTTCGCCGAGCGCGAGACCGGCGAGGTGCCCGGTGGCATCCGCGTCGTCCCCGATACCGTCGTCGAGATCGCCATCGACGGGGTGCAGCGCTCGGTGCGCTACCCCGGCGGCGTGGCGCTGCGCTTCGCGCGCGTCAAGACGTACCGTTCCGACAAACCCGCGGCCCAGGCCGACACGATCGACACGCTGCGCGCGCTGCTTCCCGGCGGCGGCACGGCGGCGGAAGGATGACGCGATGAGTCTGGCCCCCTGGCTCGACGGCGAGCTCGGCTACCGCAGCTTCGGCACCCCCGGCTCCCCACGCGCGGTCTTCGTGCTGCGCACCGGCGACGTCGCCACCACGGACCCCGACGCGCGGATCACCTCGAGTTACGACGTGCGCGTGGTCGCGGTGGGACTCGACGCTCCCGAACTCGAGGATCCGCCCGTCTTCGGCGGGCAGACACCGGCCGGACTCACCGTCGACGCCCTGCGCGCGCTGCT
>NZ_QAJB01000393.1:0-699 GCF_003061325.1 Microbacterium sp. HMWF026 | reverse complement strand
GGGCGGCGGGACCGATCGCCATCTACCTGGCCGCCGCTATGGGGCCCGTGGTCGACCGACTCGCGATCGTGGGGGTGCAAAGCCCGTCCGATCCGCTCAGCCGTGACCTGCGGACGCCTCTGCTCGAACACCTCGACGCCGAGGTGCTCGTCGTGGTCGGAGGCGAGGGACCCGCCGACCACGACGACGCCTCGTGGTACGTGGACCGTCTGCGCGCAGCCGAGGCCGAGGTCGTGCCGCCCGACGAGATCGACTCGATCAACGGGCACGTCACCCTCACGTCGGTGTGGGACCGCGTGCTGACGCACGTCGCGCCGGGGGCCGAACGGCGTTGATCCCGCCGGTCTCCGGAGCCGCCCCGCGCCGCCGTCGCCCACTGCCGTCGTTCGATGCCGTTGCGCGCCGCTGCTGCGCGACGCTGCTGCGCGACGCCGTCGCCCGCCGCCGCTGCCCGCCGCGGCTGCGCGATGCCGTTGCGCGCCGCTGCTGCCCGCCGCGGCTGCGCGATGCCGTCGCCCGCCGCCGCTGGGCTCCGCGTCGCGTCGCGCGCACCGGCGTACGTGGTGAGTGTCCAATAAATACGGGTTCTCGCGAACTTCGTCCGCGTGTCTTGGACACTCGATCTTCACGAGCGGCCTTACCCGCCGAGCGGCCTTTCCGGCCGAGCGGGCGCGCCGGCAAGCGGCCTTCCCTGCGAGC
>NZ_QAJB01000392.1:0-2758 GCF_003061325.1 Microbacterium sp. HMWF026 | reverse complement strand
TGCAGTCTCAGCGCGCCAACGGCCCCGCAGCACGCCGCCGATCACTGGCCCCGCCCGCGCGCGATTCACAGCTCCGCGCCCGGCCCACCGCTCGCGCCCGCCACCCGGTCCTGCCCGCGCGCGAAGACCCCGCCTCCCACCCCGCGAGCACCGCGAGGCAGCACGACGCTGACAACTCGGCGACATCCTGCAACCGAGATGTCAGCCGCATGCAGTCTCGGCGCGCCAACGGCACCGCCGCACCCCGCCGACCACCAGCAGCGCCGGCACCGCCCGGATCAGACCGCGAGAACCGTCACAGCCACTTCGACGTCAGGTGCTCCGACGAGATGCGGCGCAGCGTGCCGGACGCCCCGCGCAGAACGACGCTCTCGGTGTAGATGAAGTCGCCGTCGCGACGCACGCCCTGCACCAACTGGCCGTCGGTCACGCCCGTGGCGACGAAGATCGTGTTCTTGCCCTTCACCAGGTCGTCGGCCTCGTACACCGTGCCGTCGATGTGGAGCCCGGCATCCCGGCCCTTCTGCTTCTCATCGTCGGTGCGGGGAATCAGGACGCCCTGGATGTGACCGCCGAGCGCCTTGATGGCGCACGCCGTCACGATGCCCTCGGGGCTGCCGCCGATGCCGACGCACATGTCGGTGCGGGCATTGTGTCGGGCGGCGTTGATGCCCCCGGCGACGTCGCCGTCGCTCATGAGGCGGGTGCCGGCTCCGGCCTCGCGGATGTCGGCGATCAGCTGCTCGTGACGCGGGCGGTTCAGCACCGAGACGACGATCTCGTCGACGGGCTTGCCGAGGGCCTTGGCCAGCAGGCGGATGTTCTCACCGATCGGCAGGCGGATGTCGACGACGCCGACGCCGGCGGGGCCGGTGACGAGCTTGTCCATGTAGAACACGCTCGACGCGTCGAGCATGGTGCCCTGGTCCGAGACGGCGATCACCGACAGGGCGTTCTGCCGACCGGCGGCGGTCAGCGACGTGCCGTCGATGGGGTCGACGGCGACGTCGCACTGCGGACCGCGGCCGCTTCCGACCCGCTCTCCGTTGTAGAGCATCGGAGCGTTGTCCTTCTCGCCCTCGCCGATGACGATCGTGCCGTCGAAGTCGACGGTGCTGAAGAACGCGCGCATCGCGTCGACGGCCGCGCCGTCGGCGGCCTCTTTGTCACCTCGGCCGATGAAGGGCACGGCGCGGATGGATGCCGCTTCGGTCGCCCTCACCAACTCCAGAGCCAGGTTGCGGTCGGGGTGCAAAGGGCTCATGTCGGCAGTCAGGCTCACCATGGGGCCACTGTATCCAGCGAAGCGTTCACATCGCCCGGTTTTGAGCGGATGTGCGCCGAAGGAATCGATGTTCTTAACCGTTCGGCAGATCTCGGCGGTTCCTGTCGCGCCCCCGGCATCACGATCCGGCGGCTTCGCTAGAGTGACGGTTGTCCCGACACCGACCAAGGAGCACCTCCATGCCCGTCGCCACCCCTGAGCAGTACGCCGAGATGCTGGACCGCGCCAAGGCCGGCAGCTTCGCGTACCCCGCGATCAACGTCTCGAGCTCGCAGACCATCAACTCGGTGCTCCAGGGCCTGACCGAGGCCGGCTCCGACGGCATCCTGCAGGTCACCACCGGCGGCGCCGATTACTTCGCCGGCCACACCGTCAAGGCCCGCGCGACCGGCGCCCTCGCCTTCGCCAAGTACGTCACCGAGGTCGCCAAGAACTACCCCATCACGGTCGCCCTGCACACCGACCACTGCCCCAAGGACGCCCTTCCCGGCTTCGTCCTGCCGCTGCTCGAGGCCTCCGAAGAAGAGGTCAAGGCCGGCCGCAACCCGATCTTCCAGTCGCACATGTGGGACGGCTCGGCCGTGCCGCTCGACGAGAACATCGACATCGCCGCGGAGCTCCTCCCCCGCCTGAAGAACATCAACGCGATCCTCGAGATCGAGGTCGGCGTCGTCGGCGGCGAAGAGGACGGCGTCCAGCACGAGGGCTCGAACGACGCGCTCTACACGACCGTCGCCGACGTGACCAAGGCCGTCGAGCGCCTCGGCCTGGGCGAGAACGGCCGCTACATCTCGGCCCTCACCTTCGGCAACGTGCACGGCGTGTACAAGCCCGGTGGCGTGAAGCTCCGTCCCGAGCTGCTCGGTGAGATCCAGGAGGGCATCGCCGCGAAGTTCGGCACCGGCCCCAAGCCCCTCGACCTCGTCTTCCACGGCGGCAGCGGCTCCACCGACGAAGAGATCGCCCTCGCGGTCTCGAACGGCGTCATCAAGATGAACATCGACACCGACACGCAGTACGCCTTCACCCGCTCGATCGCGGGCTACATGCTCTCCAACTACGAGGGCGTGCTCAAGCTCGACGGAGAGGTCGGCAACAAGAAGCAGTACGACCCCCGCGCCTGGGGCAAGATCGCCGAGTCGGCCATGGCCGTGCGCGTGGTCGAGGCCACGAAGCAGCTGGGCTCCTACGGCCAGTCGCAGAGCTGACACCCGCCTGCACCTCGCGAACGCCCCGGCCCCGTGCCGGGGCGTTCGTGTTCCCGGATGCCACACCCCCGGCATCCACGAACCTCCACCGCCGCGCCCCCGGCGAACCGCGCACAACGGCGGGCCGATCAACCCAGGCGCCCCCGGCGAGCCACGCACAACGGCAGGCCGATCAACCCCGGCGCCCCCGGCGAGCCACGCACAACGGCGGGCCGATCAACCCAGGCGCCCTCAGCGAGCCGTGCACAACGGCGGGCCGATGGGG
>NZ_QAJB01000391.1:0-4198 GCF_003061325.1 Microbacterium sp. HMWF026 | reverse complement strand
CGATCGAGACGACGAGGCGCTGGCCGGGATGCAGCGGGACCGGCGTGGGCGCCAGAACGATGACCGACACGAGCAGGATCGCCGCGAAGGGGTACCGGGTGACGAACCGTCCGCTCGTGACGACGCCGACGAGACTCCTCATGACAGGGAGCCGAACTCCGCCATGTACAGCGCACTCGCCCGTACCCGCGCGTTCGTGGACGGATCGGATGCCAGCCCCAGCCGCTCGAACATGCGGCTGACCGCCCGCTCCACCGCCCGGACGCCGGTCCCGCGATCGGCGGCGATCTGCGTATTGGTCCACCCGCGCGCGACGAGGGCCAGGATCTCGACCTGCTGCCGGGTGAGCACCGCCAGCGGCGAGGCGCGCGGCGACGGGGACACCGCATCGGGCGAGGAATCGGCCAGGGCGGTCTCGAGGGCCCGCACCACGGCGTCGGCCGAGGTCACGTCGAGCTTCGAGAGGAAGACGGCGCCCGCGGGTCCACCGGTGGCCGCGCCGGGGAAGCTGCTCAGGAACACCACGGCCAGGTGCGGGGCGAGGCCGGTCAGCATCACCGCCAGCTCGACGCCCGACGGACGCGAACCCAGGTCGATATCGGTCAGCAGCACGTCGGGATCGGTGCGCGAGAACGCGTCCACGGCCCCGGCCGCATCGGCGACCCCCGTGGCCTCGAACCCGCGGTGGGCGAGCATGTCGCACAGCAGCGCACGCATGGCCGGCTGGTCCTCGACGACGAGCACGCGTCTCACCCACGCGGTCTGCACGCGCTCACTTTATCGTCGCGCACCCCCGCGATCCGTCAAGCCCTGGGCGATGTCGGAGCCCCGGCGTACCGTATCGACATGACCGAGCTCTCCGCCCCCACCGGCCGCGAACCCGCGCTGGTCGCGCAGCCCCGACCCGACGGGTCGGCTCCTCTCGCCCTCGTTCTGGGGGCCACCGGCTACCTGGGTGGCCGGCTCGTTCCGCGCCTGCTGGCGGCGGGGTACCGGGTGCGCGTCCTCGCCCGCGATCCGCGCCGCGTCGGGGCGTTCCCGTGGGGCGAGGATGTCGAGGTCGCCGCGGGCGATGCGACCGATCGCGCGGCGGTGCGCGCCGCCGTCGACGGCGTCGACGTGCTCTACTACCTGATCCACTCGATGGGCAGCGCCCGCGACTTCGAGGCGACCGACCGCGTCGCCGCCCAGACCGTCGCCGATGCCGCCTCGGCGGCATCCGTTTCTCGCATCGTGTACCTCGGCGGACTGCACCCCGACGACGCGACCCTCTCGGCCCACCTGCGCTCGCGCGTCGAGGTCGGCGAGATCCTGTTGCGCAGCGGCGTGCCCACCCTCGTGCTGCAGGCCGGTGTCGTGATCGGCTCGGGCTCGGCGTCGTTCGAGATGGTCCGTCACCTCACCGACGTGCTCCCGTACATGCCCGCGCCCAAGTGGGTCCGCAACCACATCCAGCCGATCGCGGTGCGCGACGTGCTGCACTATCTGCTGGGCGCCGCGCGCGTCGCCCCCAACGTCAACCGTGCGGTCGACATCGGCGGTCCCGACGTCCTGCGCTACGGCCAGATGATGAACGGCTACGC
Source organism: Microbacterium sp. HMWF026 (assembly GCF_003061325.1). NCBI lineage: Bacteria > Bacillati > Actinomycetota > Actinomycetes > Micrococcales > Microbacteriaceae > Microbacterium > Microbacterium sp. HMWF026. The sequence goes on along the minus strand of NZ_QAJB01000391.1, from coordinate 2,615 downwards.
CCTGCAGGCCGGCCTGCCGCAGCGGGCGATCGCCTCGCTGCCCGTCCTCACGCCCCGCCTGGCGTCGCACTGGGTCAACCTCGTCACGCCCATTCCGAAGGCGATCGCCCGGCCCCTCGTCGAGTCGCTGCAGAACGATTGCGTCGTCAAGGACCGCGCGATCGACGATCTCGTTCCACGACCCGAGGGCGGGCTGATGCCCTACCGCGAGGCCGTACGACGGGCCCTGGGGCGCGTCAACGACGACGACATCGAGACGAGCTGGCAGGACGCCGAGGTCTCGGGGGCGCCGAGCGACCCCCTGCCCAGCGACCCCGAGTGGGCCGGGCGCCTGGTGTACACCGACATCCGCACCATGACCACCACGGCCAGCTCCGCGCAGCTGTGGTCGGTCATCGAGGGCATCGGCGGCGAGAACGGCTGGTACTCCTCGCCCCTGCTCTGGGCGATCCGCGGGTGGATGGACCGCCTCGTCGGCGGGGTGGGCCTCGCCCGAGGCCGCCGCAGCCGCTCGGTGGTCACGGTCGGCGACGCGCTGGACTTCTGGCGGGTCGAGGCGATCGAGCCGGGCCACCTGCTGCGCCTGCGCGCCGAGATGAAGGTGCCGGGCGGCGCATGGCTCGAACTGCGCGCGACCCCCGAGGGCACGGGCGCCCGTTTCGACCAGCGCGCGCTGTTCTTCCCCACGGGTCTGGCGGGGCGCCTGTACTGGTTGTCGGTGCTGCCCTTCCACGGCCTCATCTTCAGCGGCATGGCGCGGCGCATCACGGCCGCGGCCGAGCACGTGCAGCGCGACGATCTCGAGCCGAAGGCGAAGGCGGGGCGCATCGCGCCCGAGATCGCCGAGGTCGAGACGACCGCGGCGCCGTCGGCGTGACAGCTGCCCGCGCGGGCGACGGGCGGCGCGCGGATCTCCGGTCGCGCGGTGGGCGGGAGTGCGACTTCTCGTGTGCGGCGCGATGTCGCGGGGCCGCACACGGCCGGAGCGGCCTAGGCTGATCCGCGTGCCCCCTCGCGCCCGCGTCCTGACCGTTTCCGACCGCTCCGCCGCCGGCCTACGCGAGGATCGGGGTGGACCGCTCGCGGTCTCGCTGCTGCGTGAGGCCGGTTTCGACTGCGCCGACCCGGTGGTCGTGCCCGACGGCGCCGACAGCGTCGAGAGGGCACTGCGCGCGCTCGTCGCCGAGCGGCCGGGTCTTGTCGTGACCACCGGCGGCACGGGCATCGCGCCCACCGACCGCACACCCGAGGGCACCGCCCGCGTCCTCGACCGCCCGCTGCCCGGGATCGCCGAAGAACTCCGCCGCCGTGGCCTCGCCGACACGCCTCTGGCCGTCATCTCTCGCGGTCTCGCGGGCATCGTCGACCCGGGCACCCTCGTGGTCAACCTCCCCGGATCGACGAGGGCCGTGGCATCCGGGATCTCCGTCCTCGCGGAACTCGCCCCGCACATCCTCGACCAGCTCGCCGGAGGAGACCACGCATGAGCGCCGTCCGCATCGCCCGCCTGTCCGATCAACCCCTCGACCTCGACGCGCACCTCGACGCCGTCGAGGAGTCCTCCTCGGGCGCCGTCACCACCTTCGTCGGTCGCGTGCGCGACACCGATCCCGACGCCGCCGACGCCGTGGTCGCCCTCGAGTACAGCGCTCACCCCGACGCCGAGCAGACCCTGCACCGCATCGCCGCGGACGCCGCCGCCGGCACCGACGCGATCGTCGCGGTCAGCCATCGCGTCGGGCGCCTGGGCGTGGGGGAGGCGGCGGTGGTCATCGCCGTGGCATCCGGTCATCGCGCAGCGGCGTTCGAGGTGTGCCGCACGGTCATCGAGACGATCAAGACCGACCTGCCCGTGTGGAAGCGGCAGGTCGAGGCCGACGGCACGACGGAGTGGAAGGGCCTCGGGGGCTAGCCCCCACCTCGTGCGCGGCGGGGGCTGCGCGCGCTTGCGCGGCTGAGTCGTACCCGGAACGCGGAGACGCCTGCGCGCGAAGCTCGGAGAATCGCGCGGAAGTCGGATGTTTCGCGGGGGATTGTCCGAGCTTGGTGCGTTCGTCCGAGTTTCGCGTGCCGTGTGACGACCGCGCGGGTGCAGGCCGTGCCCGTAGCTCGGCGGCTGGCGCGAAGCTCGGAGGATCGCGCGGAAGTCGGATGTTTCGCGGGGGATTGTCCGAGTTCGGTGCGTTCGTCCGAGTTTCGCGTGCCGCGTGCCGGTCGCGCGGGTGCAGGCCGTGCCCGTAGCTCGGGCGGCTGGCGCAAAGCTCGGAGAATCGCACGTAAGTCGGACGTTCCGCGGGGGATCGTCCGAGTTCGGTGCGTTCGTCCGAGTTTCGCGCGCCGACCCGGCCCCGCGGGTGCAGGCCGTGCCCGTAGCTCGGCGGCTGGCGCGAAGCTCGGAGGATCGCGCGAAAGTCGGATGTTTCGCGGGGGATCGTCCGAGTTCGGTGCGTTCGTCCGAGTTTCGCGCGCCGCGTGTCGGCCCCGCGGGTTCGCGCCGTGCCCGCAGCCCGGCGGTTGCCCCAAAGCTCGGAGAATCGCGCGAAAGTCGGATGTTTCGCGGGGGATCGTCCGAGTTCGGTGCGTTCGTCCGAGTTTCGCGCCGCTTCGGCCCGCGT
>NZ_QAJB01000390.1:2589-32684 GCF_003061325.1 Microbacterium sp. HMWF026 | reverse complement strand
CCAGCGCCCCCAGGCCGAGGAACATCAGGCCCGCGAGGACCACCGTCGCCGCGGCCGTCGCGGCGATGGGTCGCGCGACGCCGAGCCGCGACGAGGCGCGCGGCGACGCCGGTCGAGCCGTCTTCTTCGGGGATGCCGTCGAACCGGCGTCCGGTGACAGCGGAAGCCACCGCTCCTGCTCCGCGTCCCAGCCGTAGCCGTTGGCCACCCACCGGCCGCGCTCGGCGTCCCAGACGGGGACGGCGCCCCGCGCCATGCCCGGATCATCGTGTGTCGTCACCGCTCCACCTTGTCCGGTCGTTCCCCGCCACCCCGCCGGACGAGGCGCACCATGGACGGGATAATGTGCTCATGTCCGCCCCGCGCATCAACCCCAGCATCCTGGCCGCCGACTTCGTCAACATGGAATCAGAGCTGGCGCGCATCGCCGGTGCGGATTTCGTGCACGTCGACGTCATGGACAACCACTTCGTCCCCAACCTCACCTTCGGGCCGCAGATGGTCACCCGGGTGCAGGAGACCAGCCCCGTGCCGCTGGACGTCCACCTGATGATCGACGACCCCGACCGCTGGGCTCCCGCCTACGCCGAGCTCGGGGCGGCATCCGTCACCTTCCACCTCGAAGCCGCGGCCTCGCCCATCGCGCTCGCCCGACGGCTGCGGTCCATCGGCGCCCGCGCGGGCGTCGCCGTCAAGCCCGGTACCCCCGTCGAGAACCTCTTCGACGCGCTCGACGAGTTCGATCAGATCCTGGTCATGACGGTCGAGCCCGGGTTCGGCGGTCAGTCGTTCATGCCCGAGACCATGCCCAAGCTGCGCGCGCTGGCCGACGAGGCCAAGCGTCGCGGCTCGAGCGTGTGGCTGCAGGTGGACGGCGGCATCGGCGAGTCCACGATCGCGCAGGCCGCCGAGGCGGGGGCCGACACGTTCGTCGCCGGCTCGGCGGTGTTCGGCGCCGACGACCCGGACCGCGCGATCCAGTCGCTCCGCTCCACCGCCGCGCGCCACCGTCACTGACACGCCGCCCCATCCTCGATAAACGCCGTCCCTGCGGAGAAACGCCGTCTCGCCGCGTGTCTCGCACGGGACGGCGTTTATCGAGGCAGGGCGCGCCCCGCGGACAGCCCCACCCCCGGCGACCCGATACCCTGGAGGGGTGAAGACCTTCGACGACCTGTTCGCGGAACTCAGCTCCAAGGCCGTCGAGCGACCCGAGGGGTCCGGCACCGTCGCTCAGCTCGACGCGGGCGTCCACGCGATCGGCAAGAAGATCGTCGAAGAGGCCGCCGAGGTGTGGATGGCCGCCGAGTACGAGTCCGACGAGGCCGCGGCCGAAGAGATCTCGCAGTTGCTGTACCACCTGCAGACCCTCATGCTCGCGAAAGGTCTGTCGCTCGCAGACGTCTACCGACATCTCTGAGCCGTCGACCTCCTCGCTCGACGCCGCCTCCCCGGCGGCAGCCGCCCACAGCTCACCCCACACGAAAGCCCCCGTCATGCTGCGAATCGCCGTGCCGAACAAGGGGTCGCTCGCCGAGACCGCCGCCGAGATGCTCTCGGAGGCCGGGTACACCGGACGTCGCGACTCGAAAGACCTGTACACCGTCGACCCCGTCAACGACGTGGAGTTCTTCTACCTGCGTCCGCGTGACATCGCGACCTACGTGGGATCCGGCGCCCTCGACGTCGGCATCACCGGCCGCGACCTGCTGCTGGACGCGCGCATGCCCGGCGCGCACGAGATCGAGTCCCTCGGCTTCGCCGGATCGACGTTCCGCTTCGCCGGCCGCCCCGGCCGGTTCAGCGACGTGCAGGACCTGCAGGGTCTGCGGGTCGCCACCGCCTACCCGGGCCTGGTCGACGCGTTCCTCGACGAGCGCGGCATCGCCGTCGACATCGTGCCGCTCGACGGCGCGGTCGAGTCGGCCGTGCAGCTCGGGGTGGCGGATGCCGTCGCCGACGTCGTCTCGACGGGGACGACGCTGCGCCAGGCGGGCCTCGAGATCTTCGGGCCCGTGCTGCTCGAGAGCGACGCCGTGCTGATCGCCGGCCCGCAGGAGGCAGAGGGCACCGAGACGCTGCTGCGACGCCTGCGGGGCGTCCTCGCCGCGCGCAAGTACGTGCTGATCGACTACGACCTGCCCGCCGCCCTCGTGGAGCAGGCCGTGGCGGTCGCCCCGGGCCTGGAATCGCCGACGATCTCGCCGCTGCGCGACCCCGAGTGGGTCGCCGTGCGCGTGATGAGCCCGCGTCGTGACGTCAACCAGGTCATGGACGCCCTCTACGCGATCGGCGCGCGCGCGATCCTGGTCACCGAGATCCTCGCCGCGAGGCTCTGATGACCCTCGCGCGCCGCGTCATCCCCTGCCTCGACGTCGCCGCGGGGCGCGTCGTCAAGGGCGTGAACTTCCTCGACCTGCGCGACATGGGCGACCCGGTCGAGCTCGCGAAGCTCTACTTCGACCAGGGCGCGGACGAGGTCACGTTCCTCGACGTCACCGCCACGGTCGACGAGCGCTCCACCACCTACGACGTGGTCCGCCGTACCGCCGAGCAGGTCTTCATCCCGCTCACGGTGGGCGGAGGCGTGCGCTCGAGCGACGACGTCGCGCGCCTGCTCGCCGTCGGCGCCGACAAGATCGGCGTCAACTCCGCCGCGATCGCCCGTCCGCAGCTGATCGACGAGATCGCCGACCGCTTCGGCGCGCAGGTGATCGTGCTCTCGCTCGACGTCAAGCGAGCGGCATCCACCCCCTCGGGGTTCGTGGTCACCACGCACGGCGGCCGCACCGAGACGACCCTCGACGCCCTCGAGTGGGCGCGCGAGGCCGTCGAGCGCGGGGCGGGGGAGCTGCTGGTCAACTCGATCGACGCCGACGGCACCAAGCAGGGCTTCGACCTCGAGCTCGTCCGGCTCATGCGGCAGGTCGCGGCGGTGCCGGTGATCGCCTCGGGCGGCGCGGGCGAGCTCTCGCACTTCGCCCCGGCGGTGCAGGCCGGTGCCGACGCCGTGCTCGCGGCATCCGTGTTCCACTCCGGTCAGCTGAGCGTCGGACAGGTCAAGGACGCCATGGCCGCCGAGGGGATCGAGGTGCGCCGATGAGCGTCGACCGCGTGAAGTACGACGCCGACGGCCTGGTGGCCGCGGTGATCCAGCAGTTCGACTCGCGCGAGGTGCTGATGGTGGGGTGGATGGATGCCGAGGCCCTGAACCGCACGCTCACCACCGGCCGCGTGACGTTCTGGTCGCGCTCGCGTCAGGAGTACTGGCGCAAGGGCGACACCTCGGGCCACATCCAGCTCGTCAAGGGCGCGCGCCTGGACTGCGACGGCGACACGTTGCTCATCGAGGTCGACCAGATCGGCGCCGCGTGCCACACGGGCGACCACACCTGCTTCGACGCCGACGACCTGCACCCCGTCGTGGGCGAGCGCTGATGCGACGCGCCCGCTCGACCGCGGTGCTCGCGATGCTCCTCGCCGGAGCGATCGGGGTCATCGCGTCGACGCAGACGTGGATCGACGTCACCCTCGACGACGGCGCCCAGCAGACCCTCGCCGTCCCGGGCGCCGAGGCTCTCCCGGTGCTCACTCCGCTGAGCCTGGCGGCCCTGGCCCTCGGTGCGGCGCTGTCGATCGTCGGCCCGGTCCTGCGCTACGTCTTCGGCGCGCTGGGCGTGCTGATCGCGGCCCTGGTCGGCGTCGGCACCGCGCAGCTGCTCGTCTCGCCGCCCGTGTCGGCCACCGCGGCGACGGTCACCGACGCGACCGGTATCTCGGGGACGGATGCCGTCGCCTCGCTCGTGACGGATCTGTCGCTGACCCCGTGGCCGGCGGTGACGCTGCTCGCGCAGCTCGTGCTGGCCGCGGCATCCGTGTTCACCGTCGTGACCGCGCGACGCTGGGCGTCGGGCGCGAGCCGCAAGTACCGCACCGCCACCGAGGCGGGCGCCGACACCGGCCGTCCGCACGACGCGATCGACTCGTGGGACGACCTCTCGCGCGGCGACGACCCCACGGCCTGAGCGGACCGCCACCGCGCGAGAAACGCTCTCCCTCGCGAGACACGGCGCGTCACCGCGTGTCTCGGCACCGATAGCGTTCCTCGCCGACAAACCGCGTCACGCGACGCGCGGAGCGACGAGGGCGCGTCACCGTCGGCGACGACATCGCGACATCGAGACGACGGCGGGAGAGCCGGCGCGCGCTTCGATAGACTGGAACCCACGCTTTCCCCCGCGCCCGCGCGCGACTGTTAGGAGCCCCATGAGCAACCCCATCGGCGATCCCGGCCACGGACACTCGCCCGCCGCCTGGACGGCCGTGATCATCATGCTCGTCGCCTTCACGCTCGGCACGCTGTTCTTCTGGCTCGACATGCCGGTGCTGGTGTGGGCGTCGGTCGGTCTGCTCGTGGTGGGTGCGATCGTCGGCTTCGTCATGACCAAGGCCGGCTACGGCGCGAACGGCGCGAAGTCCAACCCGAAGGCCCACTGACCGTGCTGGCCGATCTGACGGCCGGAGCGGTAGAGGACGCCGAGCAGCGTCGACGGACGCGGCCGCTCGCCGACGTCGAGCGCGACGCCCTCGCGCAGACGCCTGCGCGTGACGCCCTGGCGATGCTCGCCCCCGCCGACCGGGTAAAGGTCATCGCCGAGGTCAAGCGCGCGAGTCCCTCGCGCGGCGACCTCGCGGCCATCCCCGACCCCGCTCGGCAGGCCCGCCTGTACGAAGAGGGCGGAGCCTCGGCGATCTCGGTGCTGACCGAGCAGCGCAAGTTCAAGGGCAGCCTGGCCGACCTCGAGGCCGTGCGCGCCGCGGTGAGCGTCCCGGTGCTGCGCAAGGACTTCATCGCCACGCCGTACCAGGTGCTCGAAGCCCGCGCCTCGGGCGCCGACCTGGTGCTGCTGATCGTCGCGGCCCTCGAGCAGCAGACGCTCGCCGAGCTGTACGCGCTCGTCACCGAGCTCGGCATGACGGCCCTGGTCGAGACGCACTCGGCCGACGAGCTCGACCGCGCCGCGCAGTTGGGCGCGAAGCTCATCGGCGTGAACGCGCGGAATCTCTCGACCTTCGAGCTCGACCGCGACCTGTTCGGTTCGCTCGTGGACCGTTTTCCCGCGGATGCCGTCAAGATCGCCGAGTCCGCCGTGCTCGCCCCCGCCGACGTCGCCCACTACCGCGCCGCGGGCGCGGACGTGGTGCTCGTGGGCGAGGCCCTCGTGACCGGAGACCCGGTCGCCACCCTTCGCGCGTTCCTCCAGGAGACGTCATGACCACCCTGCCCACGCAGAGCCTCCGCGACCAGAAGGGGCCGTTCTTCGGCGACTTCGGCGGCCGCTACATGCCCGAGTCCCTGATCGCCGCGATCGACGAACTGACCGCGGTCTACGAGTCGGCCATGGCGGATCCGCAGTTCCAGACCGAGCTCCGCGCGCTCCTGCACGATTACGCCGGGCGCCCGTCGGTACTGACCGAGGTGCCGCGCTTCGCCGCGCACGCCGGCGGCGCGCGGGTCTTCCTCAAGCGCGAGGACCTCAATCACACGGGGTCGCACAAGATCAACAACGTGCTCGGTCAGGCCCTGCTCACCAAGCGCCTGGGCAAGACCCGCGTCATCGCCGAGACCGGTGCCGGCCAGCACGGCGTCGCGACCGCCACGGCCGCCGCGCTGTTCGGCCTGGACTGCGTCATCTACATGGGCGAGGTCGACACCGAGCGACAGGCGCTGAACGTCGCCCGCATGCGCCTGCTGGGCGCCGAGGTCGTGCCCGTCACCACCGGTTCGCGCACGCTCAAGGACGCCATCAACGAGGCCTACCGCGACTGGGTGGCCTCGGTCGAGACCACCAACTACATCTTCGGCACCGCGGCGGGTCCCCACCCGTTCCCGGCCATGGTGCGCGACTTCCAGAAGATCATCGGCGAAGAGACCCGCGCCGAGTTCCTCGAGCGCCTCGGCCGCCTTCCCGACGCCGTGTTCGCGTGCGTCGGCGGCGGCTCCAACGCGATCGGCATGTTCGACGCGTTCCTCGACGACGAGGGCGTGGCCCTCTACGGCGTCGAGGCCGCCGGCGACGGGGTCGACACCCCCAAGCACGCCGCCTCCATCGGCCGCGGCCGCCCGGGCGTGCTGCACGGCGCCCGCACCTACGTGCTGCAGGACGAGGACGGTCAGACCACCGAGTCGCACTCGATCTCGGCCGGACTCGACTACCCGGGCGTCGGTCCCGAGCACGCCTGGCTCGCCGACATCGGCCGCGCGCAGTACATCCCGGCGACCGACGACGAGGCGATGCAGGCCCTGCGTCTGCTCTCGCGCACCGAGGGCATCATCCCGGCGATCGAGTCCGCCCACGCCCTGGCCGGCGCCCTGCGCGTGGGTCGCGAGCTGGGTCCGGATGCCGTCATCGCGATCAACCTGTCCGGTCGCGGCGACAAGGACATGGACACCGCGGCCCGCTACTTCGACCTCTACGACGCCGAGCACGCGCCCGAGACCGTCGAGGGCCGTGCGCAGACGCGCGCGGCCGAGACCGTGGCATCCGCCCCCGGATCGCCCGTCGACGTCACCGCCGCCCCCGATGCGGCCAGCGGTGCGGGGGTCGAGCTATGACCTCGCGCGTCGCCGCCGCGATCGACACGGCCCACCGGGACGGACGCGGGGCGTTCGTCGGGTACCTGCCCGCGGGCTTCCCCGACGTGCAGACCAGCATCGAGGCGGCCGTCGCCCTCGCCGAGGCGGGAGCCGACGTCATCGAACTCGGTCCTCCCTACAGCGACCCCGTGATGGACGGCCTGGTGATCCAGGAGGCCACGCAGACGGCGCTGGCCAACGGCTTCCGCATGCGCGACCTGTTCACGATCATCCGCGAGGTCACCACGCGCACCGAGGTGCCCGTCCTGGTGATGACGTACTGGAACCTCGTCGAGCAGTACGGAGTCGACCGTTACGCCGACGAGCTCGTCGCGGCCGGGGGAGCGGGCCTGATCACGCCCGACATCACCCCCGACGCCGGAGAAGCGTGGATCACGGCGAGCGAGCGCACCGGTCTCGACCGCGTGTTCCTCGCCGCCCCCACCTCGTCCGACGAGCGTCTGAAGATGATCGTCGACGCGTCCACGGGCTTTGTATACACGGTCTCGACCATGGGCATCACCGGAGAACGGGCCGAATTGGATGCCGCCGCCCGCGGCCTGGTGGAGCGTCTGCGCGCGTTCGGAGCCGAGAACGCGTGCGTGGGCATCGGCATCTCGAACGCCGACCAGGTCGCCGGCGTCGTGGAGTATGCCGACGGCGCGATCGTCGGGACGGCGTTGGTCAAGGCCCTGCGCGACGGCGGCGTCGAGGCGCTCTCCTCGCTGGCGAAGGAGCTGTCCGCGGGCGCGACCAAGCGCGCCTAGACTCGTCTGCATGACGTTCGCCCTCTCGAGCGCCGCCTCCGGCGTGCTCGCCAGCATCCCGAGTCCGTCGATCTCCTACGTCGATCTCGGTCCGCTCCGCATCCACTTCTATGCCCTGTGCATCGTCGCGGGCATCATCGTCGCCGTGCTCCTCACGAACGCCCGGCTGACGCGTCGTGGCGCCGAGAAGTGGGTCGTCATCGACATCTGCCTGCTGGCGGTCCCGCTCGCGATCGTCGTCGCGCGCATCTACCACGTGGTCACCCACCTGGGCTTCTACTTCGGCCCGGGCTCGAACCCGTGGAACATCACGCAGCCGGGATCGGTGTGGGCCATCTGGGAGGGCGGCATCGCCATCTACGGCGCCCTCATCGGCGGGGCGATCGGCGCGATCCTCGGATGCCGGTGGACCGGCATCCGCTTCTGGACCTTCGCGGACGCCCTGGCGCCCGGCCTCATCATCGCCCAGGCCATGGGCCGCTTCGGCAACTGGTTCAACCAGGAGCTGTTCGGCCAGCCCACCGACCTGCCGTGGGGACTCGAGATCGCCTCGGGCAACCCGGCGATCCCGGTCGGTCTGCCGGCCGGCACGCTGTTCCACCCGACCTTCCTGTACGAGGTCATCTGGAACCTGCTCGGCGCCGCGGTGATCCTGTACGTCGGAAAGCGCTTCACCCTGCAGTGGGGCAAGCAGTTCGCCATCTACCTCGTCTGGTACAGCGCGGGCCGCATCGTCTGGGAGTCCATCCGCATCGACCCCAGCGACATCATCCTCGGGTTGCGCACGAACGTCTGGGCCGCGATCTTCGGCGTGATCCTCGGCATCGTCATCTTCATCGTCCAGTCGCGCCGCCACCTCGGCCTCGAGCCCTCGCCGTACGTGCCGGGGCGCGAGTCCAAGGCTCCGGGGGCTGTAGACTCAGGCGACCCCTCTGACTTCGTCGACGTGAGCGAGCCGCCCGCGACGAGCGACACCGTCGGCACCAGCGCCACAAGCAGCCCCGCCACGAACTAACTCTCTGGGCCGACGTCGTCCCATTCGAAGCATCAACGTGAGGACGGTTGATATGGCTTCCAGCCTGCGCTCCGGCACCGTCGGAGCAGCATTCCCCGCCCGACAGGGAATGTACGACCCGTCGTTCGAGAAGGACGCCTGTGGCCTCGCCATGGTCGCCACTCTCCGCGGCGAAGCCGGTCACGACATCATCGACCTGGCGCTGACGGCGCTGCGCAACCTCGAGCACCGCGGGGCCATCGGCTCCGACGCGGGCACCGGTGACGGCGCCGGCATCCTCACGCAGATGCCCGACGCGTTCCTGCGCGCGGTGGTCGACTTCGACCTTCCGCCGGTGGGGGAGTACGCCGCGGGCATGGTCTTCCTACCGCTCGGCCACGACGAGCGCGCGGCCATGAAGTCCGGCATCGAAGAGCTCGCGCGCCACGAGAACCTCGAGGTTCTCGGCTGGCGCGAGGTGCCCGTCGAGGCAGAGAACCTCGGCAAGCTCGCGTACGACGCCCGCCCGGCGTTCGAGCAGCTCTTCGTCTCGCGCCCCGGCGTGGGTGACCAGCCGGCGCTGTCGGGCATCGCGCTCGACCGTCGCGTGTACCGCCTGCGCAAGCGCGCCCGTCACGAGCTCGAGGCGTACTTCGTGTCGCTGTCGAGCCGGACGCTCGGCTACAAGGGCATGGTCACGACCCTGCAGCTCGAGCCCTTCTACCCCGACCTGTCCGACGAGCGTTTCGCGTCGGAGCTGGCGGTGGTGCACTCGCGCTACTCGACCAACACCTTCCCGTCGTGGCCGCTCGCGCAGCCGCTGCGCATGCTCGCGCACAACGGCGAGATCAACACCGTCAAGGGCAACCGCAACTGGATGCGCGCGCGCCAGTCGCAGCTCGAGTCCGAGCTCATCGGCGACGTGCGTCCCCTGCTGCCCATCTGCACCGAGGGCGCGAGCGACTCGGCCTCGTTCGACGAGGTCCTCGAACTGCTGACGCTCACCGGGCGCAGTCTTCCGCACGCGATCATGATGATGGTCCCCGAGGCCTACGAGAAGCAGGCCACGATCGACCCCGATCTGCGCGCCTTCTACGAGTACCACTCGATGCAGATGGAGCCGTGGGACGGCCCGGCGGCGCTGATCTTCACCGACGGCACCCTGGTGGGCGCGACCCTCGACCGCAACGGGCTGCGCCCCGGCCGCTGGACCGAGACCACCGACGGGCTCGTCGTGATCGGCTCCGAGACCGGCGTCCTCGACTTCGCCCCCGAGCGCATCAAGCGCCGCGGGCGCCTGCAGCCCGGCCGCATGTTCCTCGTCGACACGGCCGAGCGCCGCATCGTCGAAGACGAGGAGATCAAGGCGGGCCTCGCCTCGCTCGAGCCGTGGGGCGAGTGGGTCGACAAGGGTCGGGTCAAGCTCAGTGAACTGCCCGAGCGCGAGCACATCGTGCACCCCATCGCCTCGATCACGCGCCGTCAGCGCACCTTCGGCTACACCGAAGAAGAGGTGCGCATCCTGCTGACCCCGATGGGCCAGGGCGGCGCCGAGCCGCTGGGCGCCATGGGCAGCGACGCGCCCGTCGCCGTGCTGAGCGACCGACCCCGACTGCTGTTCGACTACTTCTCGCAGCAGTTCGCGCAGGTGACCAACCCGCCGTTGGACTCCATCCGCGAAGAGGTCGTCACCTCGCTCTCTCTGGGCCTGGGTCCCGAGCGCAACCTGCTCGACTGGGGTCCCGACCACACGCGCACCGTGACGCTGGACTTCCCCGTCATCGATAACGACGAGCTCGCCAAGATCCAGCACATCGACACCGCCCTTCCGGGCCGTTCGTCGGTGACGATCCGCGGCCTGTACCGGGTCGAAGCCGGGCACAAGGGTCTGCAGAAGCGCCTCACCCAGATGTGCTCCGAGGTCGACCAGGCGATCGAGGACGGCGCCGAGTTCATCGTGCTCAGCGACCGCGACTCCAACAAGGACCTCGCGCCCATCCCCTCGCTGCTCATGCTCGCCGCGGTGCACCACCACCTCATCCGCAAAGAGACGCGCATGAAGGTCGGCCTCGTCGTCGAAGCCGGCGACGTCCGCGAGGTGCACCACGTCGCCACGCTCATCGGTTACGGCGCGTCGGCGGTCAACCCGTACCTCGCCATGGAGACCGTCGAGTACCTGGTGCGTGCGGGCTTCATCACGAACGTCACGCCCGAGAAGGCCGTCAAGAACCTGATCTACGCGCTCGGCAAGGGCGTGCTCAAGATCATGTCGAAGATGGGCATCTCGACCGTGTCGTCGTACGCCGGCGCCCAGGTGTTCGAGGCCGTCGGCCTGTCGCGCGAGTTCGTGGACGCGTACTTCACCGGCACCGAGAGCAAGCTCGGCGGTGTGGGTCTCGATGTCATCGCCGCCGAGAACGCCGCGCGTCACGAGTACGCCTACCCGCAGGATGCCGCTGCCCGCGCGCACGAGCGCCTGTGGACCGGTGGAGAGTACCAGTGGCGCCGCGACGGTGCCCCGCACCTGTTCAACCCCGACACGGTGTTCCGTCTGCAGCACGCCACGCGCGAGCGCCGCTACGACATCTTCCGCGAGTACACCCAGCTCATCGACGATCAGGCGCACGAGCTCAAGACGCTGCGCGGTCTGTTCGGACTGCGCACGGGGCAGCGGCCGGCGGTGCCGATCGACGAGGTCGAGCCCGTCTCGGCGATCGTCAAGCGCTTCTCGACGGGTGCGATGAGCTACGGCTCCATCTCGAAAGAGGCGCACGAGGTCCTCGCCGTCGCGATGAACCGCATCGGCGGCAAGAGCAACACCGGCGAGGGCGGAGAAGACGTCGACCGTCTGCTCGACCCCGAGCGCCGCAGTGCGATCAAGCAGGTGGCATCCGGTCGATTCGGCGTCACCAGCCTGTACCTCACCGAGGCCGACGACATCCAGATCAAGCTCGCGCAGGGCGCCAAGCCCGGCGAGGGCGGTCAGCTGCCGCCGACCAAGGTGTACCCGTGGGTGGCGCGTACCCGTCATGCGACCGCCGGCGTGGGACTGATCTCGCCGCCCCCGCACCACGACATCTACTCGATCGAAGACCTCAAGCAGCTGATCTTCGACCTCAAGCGCGCCAACCCCTCGGCCCGCATCCACACCAAGCTGGTGAGCCAGTCGGGTATCGGAGCGGTCGCGGCCGGTGTCGCCAAGGCGCTGAGCGACGTCATCCTGGTCTCGGGCCAGGACGGCGGCACGGGCGCCAGCCCGATGAACTCGCTCAAGCACGCGGGCACCCCGTGGGAGCTGGGCCTGGCCGAGACGCAGCAGACGCTCATGCTCAACGGCATGCGCGACCGCGTCGTCGTGCAGGTCGACGGGCAGATGAAGACCGGTCGCGACGTCGTCATCGGCGCCCTGCTGGGGGCCGAGGAGTTCGGTTTCGCGACCGCGCCCCTCGTCGTCTCGGGCTGCATCATGATGCGCGTCTGCCACCTCGACACCTGCCCGGTGGGCGTGGCGACGCAGAACCCGGTCCTGCGCGAGCGGTTCACCGGCAAGGCCGAGTACATCGTGAACTTTATGGAGTTCATCGCCCAAGAGGTCCGCGAGTACCTCGCCGCCCTCGGCTACCGCTCGATCGACGAGATCGTCGGTCGCACCGAGCTGCTCGACGCGAACGAGGCGATCCAGCACTGGAAGGCGCGCGGGCTCAACCTCGCGCCCATCCTCGAGGGACCGCCCTTCGCCGAGGACGAGCCGCGTCGTCACGGCCGTTCGCAGGACCACGAGCTCGAGGACCACTTCGACGTGCAGCTCATCGAGCGCGCTCAGGACGTCATCGCGCACGGCGGACAGCTGACGATCGACCTGCCGATCCGCAACACCGCCCGCGCCGTCGGGACCATGCTCGGCCACCACGTCACCAAGGCGCACGGCGAGCACGGTCTGCCCGAGAACTCCATCGACGTGCGCCTGACCGGTTCGGCCGGTCAGTCGTTCGGCGCGTTCATGCCCGCGGGCATCACGCTGCGACTCGAGGGCGACTCCAACGACTACGTCGGCAAGGGCCTGTCCGGGGGAACGATCGTCGTGCGCCCGCCGCGCGGCTCGACCTTCGCCGCGAGCGAGAACGTCATCGCCGGCAACGTCATCGGCTACGGCGCCACGCAGGGGCAGATGTTCCTGAACGGCGTCGTGGGCGAGCGGTTCCTCGTGCGCAACTCCGGGGCCACCGCGGTGGTCGAGGGCGTGGGCGACCACGCGCTCGAGTACATGACGGGCGGCCTGGCCGTCATCCTCGGCTCGACGGGCCGCAACCTGGGCGCCGGCATGTCCGGCGGACAGGCGTACGTCTACAAGCTCGACCGCGACCTGGTCAACCGCGAGGCCATGGCATCCGGTGAGCTGGTTCTGGGCGCCCTCGGATCCGGGGATGCCGAGATCCTCCGCGACCTGCTCGAGAAGCACGTCGCAGAGACCGATTCCACGCTGGCCCGTCGTCTGCTCGACGACTTCGAGGCCGAGGTGGACAACTTCGTCCGGGTCCTGCCGCGCGACTACGCCGCCGTGCTGCAGACCCGCCAGGAGGCGGTCACCGAGGGGCTCGACCCCGACGGCGACGTCGTCTGGAAGCGCATTTTGGAGGTGACGGGTGGCTGACCCGAAGGGCTTTCTCAAGACCACGGAGCGCGAGCTCCCCAAGCGTCGACCGGTGCCCGTGCGCATCATGGACTGGAAAGAGGTGTACGAGCCGGGTGATTCGGCCGTCATCAAGCGCCAGGCCGGTCGCTGCATGGACTGCGGCATCCCGTTCTGCCACAAGGGCTGCCCGCTGGGCAACCTGATCCCCGAGTGGAACGACCTGACATGGCGCGGTGAGGGCCGCGCGGCCATCGAGCGTCTGCACGCGACGAACAACTTCCCCGAGTTCACCGGACGCCTGTGCCCGGCCCCCTGCGAGAGCTCGTGCGTGCTGGGCATCAACCAGCCCGCGGTGACGATCAAGCAGGTCGAGGTCTCGATCATCGACGAGGCGTTCGGCAACGGCTGGGTCGAGCCCGAGCCGCCGGAGCGTCTGACGGGCAAGACCGTCGCGGTGGTCGGCTCCGGCCCCGCGGGTCTGGCGGCGGCGCAGCAGCTCACGCGCGCCGGTCACACGGTCGCCGTCTTCGAGCGCGACGACCGCATCGGCGGACTGCTGCGCTACGGCATCCCGGACTTCAAGATGGAGAAGCGCCACCTCGAGCTGCGCCTGCGGCAGATGCAGGCGGAGGGCACGCGCTTCCGCGCGGGTGTCGAGATCGGCAAGGACGTGTCGTGGAGCGACCTGCGCGCGCGCTACGACGCCGTCGTGGTCGCGACCGGCTCCACGGTGCCGCGCGACCTGCCGATCCCGGGACGTGACCTCGATGGCGTGCACTACGCCATGGAGTACCTCATCGAGGGCAACAAGGCCGTCGCGGGCGACCAGGTACCGCACCAGATCACGGCCGAGGGCAAGCACGTCGTCGTCATCGGCGGCGGCGACACGGGTGCCGACTGCATCGGCACCGCGCACCGCCAGGGCGCGCTGAGCGTCACCAACCTCGCGATCGGCAAGCAGCCGCCGTCGGAGCGCCCCGCCGAGCAGCCGTGGCCGATGATGCCGAACCTGTTCGAGATGGCATCCGCCCACGAAGAGGGCGGGGAGCGGACGTTCCTGGCCTCGACGGTGGAGTTCCTGGGCAACGCCGCCGGCGAGGTGCGGGCCCTGCGCGTCGCCGAGACCGAGTACGTCGACGGCCGCCGCGTGCCCAAGAGCGGCACCGAGCGCGAGATCCCCGCCGACCTCGTGCTCATCGCGATGGGCTTCACCGGCCCCGAGCGCGACCTGCTCGAGGAGCAGCTCGGTACGCAGTTCACCGGCCGCGGCAACGTCGAGCGCGACGCGACCTACGCCACCAGCACGCCGGGGGTGTTCGTCGCCGGCGATGCGGGCCGCGGACAGTCCCTCATCGTGTGGGCCATCGCCGAGGGCCGCGCGGCCGCCGCCGAGGTCGACACGTTCCTCATGGGCGAGACGGTGCTGCCGGCACCGGTGCGCCCGACCGATGTCGCCATCGGCCTGCTGCCCGCCTAAGCTGGCAAGGGCCGATCGGCCACTTCCCGAAAATCCTCACGGAGCTTGAAAACGGATGAGACGCGCCAAGATCGTCGCAACACTCGGGCCCGCTACGTCGTCGTATGAGATGGTTCGCGCCATCATCGACGCCGGAGTGGACGTCGCCCGCCTGAACCTGAGCCACGGAGACTACTCCGTGCACGACGCGAACTTTGCCAACGTGCGCAAGGCCGCAGAGGACGCCGGTCGCCCGGTCGCCGCCCTCGTCGACCTGCAGGGACCCAAGATCCGCCTCGGCAAGTTCGAGAACGGTCCCCACGACCTGCTGCCCGGCGACATCTTCAAGATCACCGTCGAAGAGATCCTCGGCACCAAGGAGATCGTCGGCACGACGTTCAAGGGCCTGCCCCAGGACGTCCGCCCCGGCGACTTCCTGCTCATCGACGACGGCAAGGTGCGCGTCGAGGTCGTCGAGACCGACGGCACCGTCGTCACCACCCGCGTCATCGTGGGCGGCCCGGTCTCGAACAACAAGGGCATCAACCTGCCCGGTGTCGCCGTGAACGTCCCCGCCCTGAGCGAGAAGGACGAGTCCGATCTGCGTTGGGGCCTCAAGGCCGGAGCCGACCTGATCGCCCTGTCGTTCGTGCGCGACGCCAAGGACATCGAGCGCGTCCACGAGATCATGGCCGAAGAGGGACGCTACGTCCCCGTCATCGCCAAGATCGAGAAGCCGCAGGCGGTCGACAACCTCGAAGAGATCATCGACGCGTTCGACGGCATCATGGTCGCCCGCGGCGACCTCGGCGTCGAACTGCCGCTGGAGGCCGTGCCGATCGTGCAGAAGCGCGCGGTCGAGCTCGCCCGTCGCATGGCCAAGCCCGTCATCGTCGCGACGCAGATGCTCGAGTCGATGATCACCAACCCGGTGCCCACCCGCGCCGAGACCTCCGACGTCGCCAACGCCGTCCTCGACGGCGCGGACGCCGTCATGCTCTCGGGCGAGACCAGCGTCGGCACCTACCCGGTCGTCGTGGTCGAGACAATGGCGCGCATCGTGGAGTCCACCGAGGAGCACGGCCTGGAGCGCATCGCGCCGCTCACCAACAAGCCGCGCACCCAGGGCGGCGCCATCACGCTGGCCGCCGTCGAGGTCGCCGACTTCGTGGATGCCAAGTACCTCTGCGTGTTCACCGAGTCCGGCGACTCGGCGCGTCGCATGTCGCGCCTGCGCTCGACGATCCCGATGATCGCGTTCACGCCCGAGCCCGGCATCCGCCGTCGCCTGGCGCTGACGTGGGGCGTGCGCTCGACCCTCGTCGAGCACGTGTCGCACACGGACAAGATGTTCCTGCAGGTCGACGACTACCTGCTCGCCAACGACCTGGCCAAGGTCGGCGACAAGGTCGTCGTCATCTCCGGTTCCCCTCCCGGAATCGCCGGCTCGACGAACGACCTGCGCGTGCACCGCGTGGGTGACGCCGTCCACGGTGCGGCTCCGGGCTACCAGGAGGCCTGAACCCCCACGACGCGCGCCGGGTCCGCCCGGCGCGCGTCGTCGCGTGCGGCTACCGTGCCCGCGCGCGGGTAACCTGGACTGCGACACTTGCCGGTGTGGCGGAATGGCAGACGCGGGGCACTCAAAATGCTCTGTCGAAAGACGTGTGGGTTCGAGTCCCACCACCGGTACGCCCTCTCGCATCCCCGTTCTCCCGGGGACGCGCTCATCCACGTTCTAGGATGGTCTCGTGACTGATCAAGAAGCCGCTCCGGCCACCGCGCCCACTGCTCCGCGCCGCGTCGTCGTCGCAGAGGACGAGTCGCTCATCCGCCTCGACATCGTCGAGATCCTCCGCGACAACGGCTTCGACGTCGTGGGAGAAGCAGGCGACGGCGAGACGGCGGTGCAGCTGGCCACCGAGCTGCGCCCCGATCTGGTGATCATGGACGTCAAGATGCCGCAGCTCGACGGCATCAGCGCCGCCGAGAAGCTCAGCAAGAACCACATCGCCCCCGTCGTGCTGCTCACCGCGTTCAGCCAGAAGGAGCTCGTGGAGCGCGCGAGCGAGGCCGGCGCCCTGGCGTACGTCGTCAAGCCGTTCACCCCGAACGACCTGCTCCCCGCGATCGAGATCGCCCTCGCCCGGTACGAGCAGATCATCACGCTCGAGGCCGAGGTCGCCGACATGGTCGAGCGCTTCGAGACCCGCAAGCTCGTCGACCGGGCCAAGGGCCTGCTCAACGAGAAGATGGGCCTGAGCGAGCCCGAGGCCTTCCGCTGGATCCAGAAGGCGTCGATGGACCGCCGCCTGACCATGCAGGACGTCGCCAAGGCGATCATCGAGCAGCTCGCCCCCAAGAAGGGCTGAGCACCGCGCCTTTCGAGAACGGGATGCCACTTCGGTGGCATCCCGTTGTCGTTGCGGCACGGGGCCCGGCGGCGATCAGGCCGCGGGGGCGTCCTTGATCATGTTCGTGATGCGGATCGTCGAGCACCGACGGCCCTGCTCGTCGGACACGGCGATCTCGTGCACCGTGAGCGATCGGCCGAGGTGGATCGGCGTGCACACGCCCGTGACGATGCCCGATGTCGCCGAACGCGTGTGCGTGGCGTTGATGTCGATGCCGACGGCGAGCTTTCCGGCGCCGGCGTAGAGGTTCGCCGCCATCGAGCCGAGCGACTCGCCGAGCACGACGTACGCACCGCCGTGCAGCAGGCCGACCGGTTGGGTGTTGCCCTCGACGGGCATGGTCGCGACGCTGCGCTCGACCGAGAACTCGACCCACTCGATGCCCATCTTCTCGGCGAGGGCGCCCATACCGCGCTCGCGCGCCCAGTCGAGGCCGCTGGTGGTGTCGGGGGTCGTGGAGCTCATCGTCGCCTTCGTGGAGCCGGGGCCGGGGGAGTGTCCGTGGTCCTCGTTAGGCTGGAGGGGTGACGGATGCCGAAAAGCCTACTCTCCTCGTCGTCGACGGCCACTCGCTGGCCTAT
Source organism: Microbacterium sp. HMWF026 (assembly GCF_003061325.1). Classification (NCBI taxonomy): domain Bacteria; kingdom Bacillati; phylum Actinomycetota; class Actinomycetes; order Micrococcales; family Microbacteriaceae; genus Microbacterium; species Microbacterium sp. HMWF026. Next base: position 15,202 of record NZ_QAJB01000390.1, on the reverse strand, counting down.
CGGGCGTTCTACGCACTGCCGGTCGACAACTTCTCGACGAAGGACGGCCAGCACACCAACGGCATCTACGGCTTCCTGTCGATGTTCGTCAACCTCGTCAAGGCCGAGAAGCCGACCCACCTCGCCGTCGCCTTCGACACGTCGCGGCAGTCGTTCCGCACCCGCGAGTACACCGAGTACAAGGCCAATCGCAGCGAGTCGCCGGCCGAGTTCAAGGGGCAGATCCCGCTGCTGCAGGAGTGCCTCGAGGCGATGGGCGTCCCCGTCCTGAAGAAAGAGGACTTCGAAGCCGACGACATCCTCGCCACCCTCGCCACCCAGGGCGAGCAGCAGGGCTTCACGGTGCTGGTCTGCTCGGGCGATCGCGACACCATCCAGCTCGTCACCGACGACATCACGCTGCTGTATCCCAACGTGCAGGGCGTTTCGCAGCTCAAGCGCTACGACACCGACGCCGTGGTCGAGAAGTACGGCCTCCCGCCGGCGCAGTACCCCGAGATCGCCGCATTGGTCGGCGAGACGAGCGACAATCTGCCGGGCGTGCCCAAGGTCGGCGAGAAGACCGCCGTCAAGTGGCTCACGCAGTGGGGCTCGCTCGAGGCGCTGCTCGACAACGCCGACAAGATCACCGGCGTCGTGGGCAACAACCTGCGCGAGCACCTCGACGCCGTCAAGCGCAACCGCGCGCTCAACCGGCTGCTGCGCGACGTGGAGCTGCCCGTCGGCCCCGGCGACCTCGCGGTCAAGCCGCTCGACGGCCAGGCCGTGCGCGACATCTTCGCGCGGCTCGAGTTCCGCACGCTGCTGCCGCGCGTCTTCGACGCGTTCGGCGCCGACGGGGGCGTGGTCGAAGAGGCACGTCCCACCGCGAAGGCGCCCGCCCCGGCGCGGCTCGACGCCGCGGCGCTGGCCGCCTGGGCCGCCGATCAGAAGGCCGAGGTCGGCGTCACGATCGCCCTCGCCGGAGCCACGCCGACGGCGATCGGCCTGGCGAGCGCCGACGCCGCGGTCGAGGCCGAGTGGTCCCCGGCCGTGCGTGACGCCCTGGCCGGGTGGTTGGCATCCGATGCCCCCAAGGTGTTCGCCGATGCCAAGCCCCAGATCAAGGCGCTCGCGCGCGAGGGCGTCGCGGTGGGCGGCGTGGCGTTCGACGTGATCCTGGCCGGGTGGCTCGTGCGCCCGAGCTTCCCCGACAAGACGCTCGGCGACCTGGTCGAGCGCTCCCTCGACGAGAAGCTTCCCGTGTCGGATCCGACGCAGCTCGTCCCCGAGACCGAGGGGGCGACTCCCGCGCAACTGTCGTGGTTCACCCGGCGCGTCGCCGACGCGCAGCGCGCCGAGATGCCCGACACGGTCGCCGCGGTGCTCGACGACATCGAGCTGCCGACGCTCACGGCGTTGGCCGACATGGAGCTCGCCGGAGTCGCGGTGTCGCACGAGAAGCTGTCGGGCTTCTCGGCCGAGCTCGGTGCGCGCGCCGACGCCCTCGCGCGCGACGCGTACGCGGCGATCGGCCACGAGGTCAATCTCGGTTCGCCCAAGCAGCTGCAAGAGGTGCTGTTCGACGAACTGCAGCTGCCCAAGACCCGCAAGACCAAGAGCGGTTACACCACGGATGCCGCCGCCCTCGCCGACCTGCAAGAGAGCACCGACCACCCGTTCCTCGACCTGCTGCTGCGTCACCGCGAGGCGACCAAGCTCAAGCAGATCATCGACGCGCTCGACACCGCGGCGGGGCCGGACGGTCGCATCCACACGACGTACGTGCAGACCGGCAGCCAGACCGGTCGTCTGTCCAGCACCGACCCCAACCTGCAGAACATCCCGATCCGCACCGAGGAGAGCCGTCGTATCCGCGCCGCGTTCGAGGTCGGCGAGGGGTACGAGACGCTGCTGACCGCCGATTACTCGCAGATCGAGATGCGCATCATGGCGCATCTCTCGGGCGACCCGGGGCTCATCGAGGCGTTCAACTCGGGCGAGGACCTGCACCGATTCGTCGGCGCCCGCGTCTTCGGCGTCGAGCCGCAGGACGTCACGCCCGCGATGCGCACCAAGGTCAAGGCGATGTCGTACGGACTGGTCTACGGCCTGTCGGCCTTCGGTCTGTCCAAGCAGCTGCGCATCGAGCAGTCCGAGGCCAAGAAGCTGATGCTCGAGTACTTCGCGCGGTTCGGCGCGGTGCGCGACTACCTGCGCGGTTCGGTCGAGCAGGCGCGCCAGGACGGCTACACCGAGACCATCTTCGGTCGCCGCCGCCCGTTCCCCGACCTCACGAGCATGAACCGCGTCCTGCGCGAGAACGCCGAGCGCGCGGCTCTGAACGCGCCCATCCAGGGCAGCGCCGCCGACATCATGAAGGTGGCGTTGTTCCGCATCCGCGACGAGCTCGCCGCCGCCGACCTGCGCTCGCGGGTGCTGCTGCAGATCCACGACGAACTCGTCGTTGAGGTGGCGGCGGGCGAGTGGGATGCCGTCGAGCGGATCGTCCGCGCGCGCATGGCCGACGCGGCCGATCTGTCCGTTCCGCTCGACGTGCAGATCGGTCGCGGCGGCGACTGGGACGAAGCCGGGCACTGAGTCGCCTCGCGCGACTGCTCCCCAGCCGGCCGATCGCGTCGTCGGCGGGGGAGCGGGGTGCGCCGTCGCCGCGGGGTGCCTAGGCTCGGAGGATGACTGACGCATCCCGCACTCCCACGCCGATCGACACGATCGCCGACGCGTGGGTGGACACCCTGGCCGAGCGCGAGCCGACGCTGGCGACGTACATCGGCCGGTTCGAGCACAACGGCCGCTTCGGCGACTACAGCCCCGAGGGCGCCGAAGCCCTGATCGGCGACGCCCGCTCCACCAAGGCCGCCCTCGAGGCCGCCGAGCCGGTCGACGCGATCGACACGGTCACCAAGATGGATCTCGTGCGCGAGCTCGACCTGATGATCGAGCAGCACGAGGCCAAGACCCACCTGCGCGACCTGAACGTCATCGCCTCGCCCGCGCAGGACATCCGCTCGACCTTCGACCTCATGCCCACCTCGACGGTCGAGGACTGGGCGACGATCGCGGAGCGCATGAAGGCGCTGCCCGCGGCGATCGACGGATACGTCGAGACCCTGCGCCAGGGTATCGCCGAGGGCGTCGTCCCCGCCCGCCGGCAGGTGAGCGAGGTCGTCACGCAGATCGCCCGCTACACCTCGGACACGGGCTTCTTCGCCGAGTTCGTCGGCGACGCCGCCCCCGACGAGGGGCAGTTGCCGGCATCCCTCGCCCGCGACCTGGCCAAGAACTCCAACGCCGCCCGTCTCGCCTACGACGGGCTCGCGGCCTTCCTCTCGAGCGAGCTCGCCCCCGCCGCGGGCGACGTCGACGCCGTCGGACGTGAGATGTACGCGCTGCACTCCCGCCGGTTCCTGGGCGCCGAGATCGACCTCGACGAGACGTACGACTGGGGCGTCGAGGAGCTCTCGCGAATGGTGGCCGAGCAGGAGGCGATCGCGAACGAGATCCTCCCGGGCTCCAGCGTCGAGGAGGCGGTGGCATTCCTCGAGAAGGACGAATCGCGCAAGCTCCGCGGCACCCAGGCTCTGCAGGAATGGATGCAGCGCACCAGCGACAAGGCCGTCGAAGAGCTTGGACGCACCCACTTCGACATCGCCGAGCCCATCCGCCGCCTCGAGTGCATGATCGCGCCGACCAACGAGGGCGGTATCTACTACACCGGGCCCACCGACGACTTCTCGCGCCCGGGCCGCATGTGGTGGTCGGTGCCCGAGGGCGTCGACACCTTCGACACCTGGCGCGAGCTGACCACCGTGTACCACGAGGGTGTTCCGGGGCATCACCTGCAGATCGCCCAGGCCGTCTACAACCGCGCCGAGCTCAACTCGTGGCGCCGCCTGCTCGCGGGTACGAGCGGTCACGCCGAGGGGTGGGCGCTGTACGCCGAGCGCCTGATGGAGCAGCTGGGCTACCTCGACGACCCCGCCGACCGTCTCGGCATGCTGGACGGTCAGCGCATGCGCGCGGCACGCGTGGTGCTCGACATCGGCGTGCACCTGCAGAAGCCGCGCCTGGACGGCACCGGCACCTGGGACCACGACTACGCCCTCGCGTTCATGCTGAAGAACGTCAACATGAGCGAGGAGTTCGTGCGATTCGAGGTCAACCGGTACCTCGGCTGGCCGGGGCAGGCGCCGTCGTACAAGGTCGGCCAGCGCATCTGGGAGCAGGTGCGCGACGAGGAGCAGGAGCGCCGGGGCGCCGACTTCTCGATGAAGCAGTTCCACACGCGTGCGCTGGACATCGGTGGCGTCGGACTCGACACGCTGCGCGCCGCGCTGGCATCCGTCTGAGACCGCAGGGGCGTCGCGCGAGCGGCGCCCCCGGGTGTGCGGGTGCCGATGCGGGGGAATATCCGGGGCTCGCGTAAAGTTCATTCATCCGAATGCAAGGAGACCCCATGGCTGATCAGACCATCGAGCTCGGACTCGACACCTTCGGAGACATCTCGCGCGGCCCCGACGGCACGCTGCTGAGCGATGCCCAGACCATCCGCAACGTCGTCGACCAGGCGGTGCTCGCCGACGAGGTCGGCCTGTCGTTCTTCGGCGTGGGGGAGCACCACCGCAAGGACTTCGCGGTGACCAGCCCCGAGATCGTGCTGGCCGCCGCGGCGGCCCGCACGAAGAATATCCACCTCGGCACCGCCGTGACGGTCCTCTCGAGCGACGACCCCGTCCGCGTGTACGAGCGTTTCGCCACGCTCGACGCCGTCTCGAACGGCCGTGCCGAGGTCATCCTCGGGCGCGGGTCGTTCATCGAGTCGTTCCCGCTGTTCGGCTACGACCTGAGCGACTACGAGCAGCTGTTCGAAGAGAAGCTCGAGCTGTTCTCGCTGCTGCTCGACGAGAAGCCCGTCACGTGGGCCGGACGCACCCGCGCCGCCCTGACGGACGCCGACGTGTACCCGAAGACCGAGAACGGCCTCAAAGCCTGGGTCGGCGTGGGCGGCTCGCCCGAGTCGGTCGTGCGCACTGCGCGCTACGGCTACGGTCTCGTCCTGGCGATCATCGGAGGGTCGGCGGCGCGGTTCCGCCCCTACGCCGACCTGTACCGCCGCTCGCTCGCCGAGCTCGGCAAACCGCAGATGCCCATCTCGGTGCACTCCCCCGGTCACGTCGCCGAGACCGACGAGCAGGCGTGGGACGAGGCGTTCGAGGGCGTCGCCGAACTGAACAACACCATCGGCCGCGAGCGCGGCTGGCCCGAGTACAACCGCATGCGCTTCCAGCACGATGTCGGTCCCGAGGGGTCGATGTACGTCGGTTCGCCCGAGACCGTGGCCCGCAAGATCGCGGCGACCGTGCGCGCTCTCGGCAACTCGCGCTTCCAGATGAAGATCGCGAGCGGGTCGATCTCGCACGACCGCCTGCTGTCGAGCATCGAGCTGTACGGCACCCGGGTGCGTCCCCTCGTCGAAGAGATGCTGGCCGACGTCCCCACCGACGGCGACCTCGCCGGCATCCGGTGACACCCCGGTGAGCACCCGCACCGACACCGTCCGCGTGTCCGACCGCCTCGACGCCCTGCCGTTCACCCGCCGGCACGGCAGGATCCTGGGCGGCTCGGGATTGGGCTGGGCCCTGGATGCCATGGACGTCGGGCTCATCTCGTTCGTCATCGCCGCGCTGAGCGTGCAGTGGCGACTGGCCCCGGCCGAGGCGTCGTGGATCGCGTCGGCGGGGTTCGCGGGCATGGCGATCGGGGCGAGCGTGGGCGGGCTGCTCGCGGACCGGTTCGGTCGACGTCACGTGTTCGCGCTGACGCTGCTGGTGTACGGCCTCGCGACGGGCGCAAGCGCACTCGTGGGGGGTCTCGCGGCCCTACTGGTGCTGCGGTTCGTGGTGGGTCTCGGTCTCGGCGCCGAATTGCCGGTCGCCTCGACCTACGTGAGCGAGTTCGCCCCGGCCCGGATGCGCGGTCGCCTGATCGTGTTCCTCGAGGCGTTCTGGGCCGTGGGGTGGACAGCGGCGGCGCTCATCGGCTTCCTCGTCGTGCCGTCCTCGGCCGATGGCTGGCGGTGGGCCTTCGCGCTCGGCGCGATCCCCGCGGTCTACGCGCTCGTCGTGCGGTGGGGGCTTCCCGAGTCGCCGCGGTGGCTCGCCTCGCGCGGGCGCAACGCCGAGGCCATCGTGATCGTGCGGGACCTCGAAGCCGCCGCCGGGCGCATCGCTCTCGAGGCGTCGACCGAGGGGGTCCCGGCATCCGCTCCCGCCCCTCGTCCGCGCGTGAGCGCTCTGTGGGCCCCGGTTCTGCGGGCGCGCACGGCGAGCCTGTGGGTGCTGTGGTTCTGCGTCAACTTCTCGTACTACGGGGCGTTCATCTGGATCCCCACGATCCTGGTGAGCCAGGGCTACGACCTCGTGCGCTCCTTCGGCTTCACGCTGATCATCACGCTGGCCCAGCTGCCGGGGTACGCCGTCGCGGCTTGGCTGATCGAGGCCTGGGGTCGACGCGCGACGCTCGCGACGTTCCTCGCGGGATCGGCGGTGGCCGCGGTGCTGTTCGGTACGGCATCCGGCGAGGTCGCCGTGATCGCGGCGGGCATGGCGCTGTCGTTCTTCAACCTGGGCGCGTGGGGAGCTCTCTACGCCGCGACCCCCGAGACGTACCCCACGGCGCTGCGGGCGACCGGTGCGGGCTGGGCCGCGGGCGTCGGCCGCATCGCGTCGATCCTCGCCCCGCTCGCGGTGCCGCCCCTGCTCGGGTTCGGGGGAGCGCCCCTGCTGTTCGTGGTGTTCGCGGCCTTCTTCGCGGTCGCCGTCGTGGCGGCACTGTTCCTGCGCGAGCAGCGCGGTAGGTCGTTGACCTAGGACCCCTATCGCCGCGCGTAGGCTCGACGCATGGCATCCGTGCGCTTCGTCGCCATCGGCGACTCGTTCACCGAGGGAGTCGGCGACGAGCTCCCCGACGGCACCGTCCGCGGCTGGGCCGACCTGGCGGCGCAGGGATGGGCGGATGCCGCGGGCGAGCCGATCGAGTATGCGAACCTCGCCATCCGCGGCAAGCTCATCCAGCCGATCGTCGAGCAGCAGCTCGAGCCGGCGCTGGCGCTGAAACCGACCCACCTGTCGTTCAACGGCGGCGGCAATGACATGCTGCGTCCGCGGACGGGCATCGAGCGCATCGTCGACCTGTTCGATCATGTCGTGCGCCGCTGCGACGAGGAGGGCGTGCAGCTGATCGTCCTGTCGGGCGCCAATCCGTCGGCGGGACTGCCGCTCGGCAAGCTCATCGAAGCGCGCGGTGACCGCCTGTCGCACGCGGTCGAGAAGCGCCTCGAGCAGCGGCCCGATGTACTCACGGCGTACAACTGGTTCGACCGCGAGCTGGCGGGCGGGGAGTTCTGGTCGGTGGACCGCCTGCACATGAACGCCCGGGGGCACCACCGCGTCGCAGCCCGCGTCATCGAGTCCGTCGGTCTCACCGCCCCGGCACCGTGGTGGCACCTACGCGAGATCCCCGAGACCGAGCGGCTGAAAGGCACCGCGTACTACCGCGAGCACGTGGGCCCGTGGGTGCGTCGACGCCTCACCCGCACCTCGTCCGGCGACGACCGGCACGCGAAGTTCGGCGGCGGGTGGGTGGAGCTGACGCCGCACGCGTGACACCGGCCGAACGCCTCCTCCGCGTTGTCGCACCGCTGTCGGCACGCCGCGGCGATCATGTTCCGTCACGCCGTGTCGACGGCATCCCCCGCACGAGACCGCGCCGACTCAGCCAGGCACGCATTCCGCGGTCAGCGACAGGTGCAGCAAACCGTCGATGCTCGAGCGGTCGCGGGCGGAGAGGCGCACGACCCCGTTGAAACGGAGGTCCTCCTGCATCGCTCGATCGGCGGCGTATCCGGCCGCGTCGAAGACGGCGAGGATCGCGGCGTAGGAGGCGGCGTTGTCCGCCGTCGCGAAGGACAGGTCGAGTCCCGTGGTGCCGTCGCACGGCAGGTCGGTCGCGCTCGGTACGGCGAGCGGGCTGCCGGCGGAATCGGTCGCGGGCCCGACCGCGGTGTCCAGCGCGGTCGTCGCCATGGCCAAGACCTCGGCCCGCGTATCGCCCGCGGGTCGCTGCGCGGGCCCCTCACCCGTCATCGTCGCCGAGGGATCCGAAGGGGTGGCCGGCGCCGCATCCGGCTCCCCACCCCCGGGTACACCGCATACTGCCGTCGCGGCATCAACGATGCGGGGGAGGACCGCGTTCGGCTCGCCGTCCGTCGTCAGCCGCTCGCGGTCGTTGTCGAAGGTGTGCCACACCGTGACCGTCTGCGCGTCGGCGATCGCGATGTACGAGCCCCTTCGGAACGGGGTGTGCCCGTCGTTCGTCGAGAGCGACGCGACCTCCTCGGCCACAAGTCCCTCGGGCCGCAGGACGCGAACGGAGGCCGAGAACAGGAAGGCGCGCTCCGCGACGACGTAGCCGGTGCGGCATCCCTCCGCCACCAGGGGCGTCACGGTCCCACCCGCCGTTAGCAGAGCCGCGAACAGCGCTCCCAGGACCGCCACCGTCGCACCGAGCCGCAGGGGGACGAACAACGCCAGCCACCACCGGGGCGCCCGGACGGCGAGGACCAGGACGAGCATCGACACGGTGGCAGCGACTGCGCTCGCGACCGTGATCGCCACGTCGTCCCACCCGCCGATCAGGACCTCGCGCGTCCCGCCGCTCAGCGCGGGCACTGCGAACACGATCCCCAGGACGCCGAGAGAGACCGCCAGCGACGCGGCCGCGACCAGAAGCACTCGGGGACTGATGACGTACGGCCGCGAACGGGCGGGCGGTGCGGCGGGATCATCCCTCATCCCGCCACCCTGGCAGCCGAAACTGGGGACGACCCGCACACCGCACGCATGGCTCGCGGGAGCACAATGGGCGCATGACTCTCGCGATCGTCACCGGCACCTCCAGCGGCATCGGCCTGCACACGGCCATCGGACTCGCCCGGCAGGGGGTGACGGTGATCGCCACGGTTCGCAACGCTTCCCGCGCCGACGCCCTGCGCGCGGCGGCCGCGGAGGCGGGGGTCGACCTCGACATCCGATCACTGGACGTGACGGATGCCGCGGCGGCGGCCGCGCTGATCGCCGACGCCGGGCCGGTCGACATCCTCGTGAACAACGCCGGCCGCGGCGCGGTGGGCACGCTCGAGCAGCTCAGCGACGCCGACCTGCAGGAGCAGCTCGAGACGAACTACCTCTCGGTCGCGCGTCTGACCCGCCTGGTGCTGCCCGGCATGCGCGAGCGGGGGAGTGGACGCATCGTCACCGTGACCAGCGTCGGGGGAGCGGTGGGGCAGCCCTTCGCGGATGCGTACTGCGCCGCGAAGTTCGCGGTCGAGGGGCTGATGCAGTCGCTCGCTCCGGTCGTCGCGCCCTTCGGCGTCTCTGTCGCCATCGTGGAGCCCGCGGCCGTCGCCTCGTCGTTCACCGATTCGGTGCATCGCGCCCCCGCCGGACCGTACGCGGTGCAGCAGCAGGCCTATCTGGATCGGGCGGCGACGTCGTTCGCGTCGGCGCAGTCGGCGCAGGATGCCGCGAAGACCGTCGTCGAGGCGGCCACCACCGCAAACCCGAGGTTCCGGTGGCAGACGTCGGAGGCGGCGGTGCGGTTCGCCGGGTTGTCCCTGGGAGACCTGGACGGTTCGCGGGTGCTGGGCGTGACCTCGGAATGGGTCGAGCCGGGGGAGTGACCCCGCGGCATCCCGCCGCCGCTCTTCACCGCCCGTTGACGCCACCGCCGGGCACGGCTTCGGAGATAATCGCGCGATGCAGACGCTCGGTGGCGACCTTCAGCGTCGCCGCCCACCCGATGACGGTGCCGCGGTGCTCGACCCGATAGCGCGGACCGTCCTCGGTGCGGCGGAGCTCGATCGTGCCGGCGACAACGTGGCGCGCGTCGCGCATGACCCAGTGCGCGGGCGGCTCTTCGCGCGCCAGCAGCTGGGGGTGCCAGCGCGGGCCTTCAACGTCCATGCCGCCATTGTCGAACAGATGTTCGAACAACGCAAACCCTCAGGGGCTGCGACGATGTCGTTCACGACCCGTCGCGGCGGCGCGGCGGGCTTGAGCGGCCACCGCGCAGAGCGACGGCGCAGATCAGCAGCGTTACGGGTGTCGCGAGGCCGACGGTCGCCGCGAGCGCGAGGCTCTCGCAGAGTTCGAGGACGACGACGGCGAGGGCGACGTCGACGAGCAGCAGGCCGACGACCACGAATGCGACGCCGAATCTCTTCACGTGTCGATTCTCGCGGCAACCCGAGAGGCCGCGACAGGGGCGGAACGGACCGGCGGTCGCCGGCCCCGGTCAAACGTGAACTGACATAATGTGCATTATCGGCCATTAGCCCGAAGCGACCTGCGCGCGACGAGCACAGCCCGAACGACCTCAGGAACGATGGCGAAGGAAGCCGGTGACGAGCCTCTGCACGAGTTCGTCGGCGTCGTAGAGGGGGTCTTCGGCTGCACCGATGCAGAGGTTCCCGATTCCCTTCAAGAGGGAGTATCCACTCACGTCCCGCGTCTCGGCGCGGTGCCCCTCGGCATCCTGGGCCGCTTCGAGGAGCAGTCCGCACACCGGAACGAGGCGGTCGACGAAGGAGTGATGCAGCGCCCCCGGATCCGTGCCGTCACCGCGCAGGGCATCCGCAAGCCCGTGCTTCGTGACGAGGAAGTCCACGAACATCGCCACCCACGCGCGAAGCGCCGTCTCCGCATTCTCGCTCTCTCGCAGGAGTCGCGGGCCGGCCTCCGCGCAGGCGTCGACTTGGTGCCGGTACACGGCGACGACCAATTCCGCACGCGTCGGGAAATGACGGTAGATGGTCCCGATCCCCACGCCTGCACGCGCCGCTATCTCGCGAACCGGCGCATTGACGCCGGATGCCACGAAGACTTCGGCGGCCGCATCCAGCAATCCCTGGCGGTCCTGCTGAGGTCGCCCGACGGAGCGCTTGTCGTCTGAGCGACCGGTAGGCGTGCTGCTCACAGCGACCTTCTTTCTTGACGGGCTTGCGTTTCGGAACAACGTTCCGTAACGTTCCGGATCGGCGCTCCGGAATCAGTATGCCAGACGCGCCGCACGAAAGGACCCCCGATGCCCACTCCCCTGCCTCCCGCTCTCGACGCGATCGTGGGCCCCGGCGCCCCCGTCGTCTCGGTCGCTCCGGTCACCCTGTCCGCTCCCGGGCGACCGGTACCCCTGATGGTCCGCGTTTCCGCGCCGGTGAGCGGTGGCCACCTCCCCGTGGTCGTGTTCTCGCACGGCAACGGGTGGAACCTCGACGGTTACGCCCCTCTGACGGCTTTCTGGGCTTCCCGTGGCTTCGTCGTCGTGCAGCCCACGCACCTCGACTCCCGCCGGAACGCGTTCGGCTTCGACCATCCCGTGTTCCCCCGCATCTGGACGGAGCGAGTCGCCGATGTCACGCGCATCCTGGACCAGCTCGACGTCATCGAGGCGGCGGTGCCGGGTCTGACCGGACGGACGGACCGGTCGCGGATCGCCGTGGCCGGGCACTCGTGGGGTGCGCAGACCGCGCAGTCCCTTCTCGGTGCGCGCATCGTCGATGAGACCGGCCACCTCACCGGTGCGGATCTTGCGGACGACCGCATCTCGGCGGGCGTGCTTCTCGCCGCCACGGGGATCGGCGGAGACGACCTTCACCCCTTCGCGCAGGCGAACTTCCCCTTCATGCGACCCTCGTTCCGTGAACTGACCACTCCCGCGCTCGTCGTCGCCGGCGATCGTGACCAGTCGAAGATGTCGCGCCGCGGACCCGACTGGTTCACCGACGTCTACGAATACAGCCCCGGAGCGACCGACCTGCTGACCCTGTTCGGCGCCGAGCACAGCCTCGGGGGCATCGTCGGATACGAGGTCGCCGAAACCACCGACGAAGACCCCGACCGGGTCGCCGCCCTCCAGCGCCTCAGCGTCGCGTACCTCCGCACCGCGCTGCAGATCGATGAGACGAGTTGGAGTCTCGCCCGCGACGCATTCGCGGTCAGCGGGGGCGACACGGGAGTCATCATCAGCAAAGAACACGCCGAATCGATCTCGTGAGCGATGGGCCCGCTCCCGGCCGGCAGCCGAAACCACGGGAGCTCTCGGACGAGCTGCGGCGTCGCTCGCCCGCGCCCGCACGCCCCAGGATCGACGCGGAGGCGAGGCCGCGCCGGCGCCCCGCGCCCTACCCGAGAACCTCCGTGAGGAACGCCTTCATCGCCGCCCAGCTGCGCCGCTCGGCGCGGGCGTCGAATAGCGCGCCCTGCTCGGGCGCATCGGCATCCGGAAGCGTGAACGCGTGCATGGCGTTCGCGTACGAGACGAGCTGCCAGTCCACGGCGGGTGCCGTGCGCAGGTCGTTCTCGAAGGCGAGCATCGCGTCGTCGGGGGCGACCGGGTCGGCCGCGCCGTGGAGCACGAGGACCTTCGCCGTGATGTGCGCCGCCTCGCCCTCGGGCCCAGTCAGCAGGCCGCCGTGGAAGCTGACGACGGCGTCGACGTCGGCGCCGGTGCGGGCCAGCTCGAGCACCGACGACCCGCCGAAGCAGTAGCCGATCGC
>NZ_QAJB01000390.1:0-2579 GCF_003061325.1 Microbacterium sp. HMWF026 | reverse complement strand
GCGCCCGGGATCGACTGACGGCTCCTCGCGCATGCGGGCGAACGCGGCGGTCAGGCGCGTCCGCCACAGCGGACGGTCCCGGTAGAACCCGCCGGCGACCGCGGCCGCCTCGTCGGGGCCCGGACGCACGTCGGCACCGTAGACGTCCGCGGCGAAGGCCACGTAACCGAGACGCGCGAGCATGTCGCACCGCATCCGCACGTAGTCGGTGACGCCGAGCCAGTCGTGTACGACGAGGATCCCGGGATGCCGTCCCTCACCGCCCGGGCGGGCGATGTACCCGCGGAAGGCGACACCGTCCGCCGTGTAGTCGAGGTCGTGCGAGACGATCCCGGCGGCGGGGACGGGTTCGCGGTCGAGGATGGCGGTGAGGTTCGGGGCGTACGCGGTCACGAGAGTCTCCAGGATCAGCCGGGGGTGTGCTTCGGACACTAGACCGCCCCGGCCGCCGCGGGGCCGCTTCGCGGCGAACCCACAAGGCGTCCGAGCCGTCCGCTGGGCACCGCTACGCTCGAATCGATGACTCCCCCGCGCACTCCCCGACGAATGCTCGGCACGTGAGCGGTATCTTCACCGGTTTCGCCGTCGTCGGTCTGGCCGTCGTGGTGGGCTACGTCATCGCCCGCATCGACCTGCTGGGCCCCCACGCGCGGCACGTCCTCAGCCGGCTCACCTTCTACGTGCTGTCGCCGTTCCTGCTGTTCACGGTGCTGGCCAAGGCCGACGTGGCGACGCTGTTCTCGGCGCTGCTGCCGGTGTCGATGATCACCGCCGCGGTCATCATCGGCGTGTACGCGCTGGTCTCGGCGCTGATCCTGCGGCGCCCGGTCGGCGAGACCGTCATCGGCGCGCTGTCGGCCGGACAGGTCAACAGCAACAACATCGGCATCCCTATCTCGCTCTACATGCTGGGCAACGCGGCGTTCTCGGCCCCCGTCATCCTGTTCCAGCTGCTCGTGCTCATGCCCATCGCGCTGACGATCCTGGATGCCGCGACCTCCGGCTCGCGGAACGTCGGACGCATCCTGCTGCAGACGGCGAAGAACCCCATGCTCATCGGGTCGGCGCTGGGGGTCGTCGTCGCGCTGCTCGACGTCGAGCTCCCCCCGATCGTGTTCGATCCGCTGCACCTGATCGCCGGAGCGTGCGTGCCGGTGCTGCTGATGTCGTACGGCATGTCGTTGTACGGCCAGCGCGTGCTCACCGAGCCGGGGCGGCGCATCGATGTCGTCATCGCGTCGGCGCTGAAACTGGTGGCCATGCCGGCGCTGGCCTTCGCCGTGGCGACGCTGTTCGCCCTGCCCGCGGATCAGGTGTTCGTCGTCGTGGTGCTGGCCGCGCTGCCCACCGCGCAGAACGTCTTCAACTTCGCGCAGCGGTACGGCGTCGGCGAGATCCTCTCGCGCGACGTGGTCTTCATCTCGACGGTGGGGTGCCTGCCGGTGCTGTTCGGGGTGGCGTTGCTGGTCCCCCACTCCCCCGTGTGACCGCTCGTTCCGTCCCGCTCGCGAAGCCTCACCCTCGGGTCTAGGGTGAGGATTGCTCCCAGCAATCGCACAGGAAGGCTCGCCATGTCCACGTCCACGACCAATCCGGCCATCGGAGCCCTGCGCACCGCGCTCGGCATCAGCGGCGCTCTGTCACTCGTCATCGGCCTGCTCATCCTGATCTGGCCGGGCCGCACCGCGCAGGTCGCCGTCGGCATCATCGCCGTCTACGTCATCATCGCGGGACTGGTCAACATCGGCATCGGCCTGTTCTGGCGCTCCGGCTGGGCCCGCATCGGCCACATCGCCCTGGGCGTGCTGTTCATCCTCGCGGGCGTGTTCTCGTTCGCCAACCTGCCCGCCACCGCCGCGTGGCTGGGGGTGTTCATCGGCACGCTGGTCGGCATCCTGTGGATCATCGAGGGCGTCGTCTCGCTCACCACCGTCGGCCACGGCTCGAAGGCCCGCGCGTGGACGATCTTCTTCGCGATCGTCAGCATCATCGCCGGTGTCGTGCTGCTGTTCTCGCCGCTGCTCGGCGCGGTGACGCTGTTCTTGCTGATCGGCTTCTCGCTGATCGTGCTGGGCGTGTTCCAGATCGTGCGCGCGATCCAGTTCGGCAAGGTCGCGTAACAGCTCGGAAAGAGGGGCCCGGATGCCATGGCATCCGGTCCCTCTGTCGTTCACCCGATCGGCAGGTGCCGGTCCCACCACTCGAGCACCGCGTCGAAACGCTGCACCCGGTGCTGCGGGCGACCGGCGCGCGTGAGCTCGTGGTCTTCGCCGGGGAAGATCAGCATCTCGGCGTCGACGCCGTTGCGCTTCAGCGCCGCGTAGTACCGCGTGGCCTGTTCGAGCGGGCAGCGGAAGTCAAGCTCGGAGTGCAGCACCAGCGTCGGCGTCCGCACCCGGTCGACGACGGCCATCGGGCTCTGCGCCGCGACCAGCATCGGGTCGGTGCCCACGTACTCGTCGCCGAAGAACGAGCCGATGTCGCTCGTGCCGGGAAAGGCCGCGGGGTCGAGGAAGCCGCGCTCCACGATCGCCCCGGCGAAGCGGTGGTCGTGCGCGATGATCCACGCGGTCATGTAC
>NZ_QAJB01000041.1:0-6598 GCF_003061325.1 Microbacterium sp. HMWF026 | reverse complement strand
CCCCACGCCCCCCCGTTGAGTGTCCAAGAAACGCCGTGAGCCCGCCGCGCGATGCGGCGTTTCCTGGACACTCAACGCCCCGTGGCACCGGGAACGCGAAAGGGCCCGGATGCCATGGCATCCGGGCCCCGAAGGCGAAACGTCAGAGCGCTTCGATGATCTCGCGCATCAGCGACGCGGTCTCGGACGGCGTCTTGCCGACCTTGACGCCGGCGGCCTCGAGGGCCTCCTTCTTCGCCTGTGCGGTACCGGCCGAGCCCGAGACGATGGCACCGGCGTGGCCCATGGTCTTGCCCTCGGGAGCGGTGAAGCCGGCCACGTAGCCGACAACGGGCTTGGTGACGTTCTCGGCGATGAAGGCGGCGGCGCGCTCTTCGGCGTCTCCGCCGATCTCACCGATCATGACGATGGCCTTGGTCTCGGGGTCGGCCTCGAACGCCTTGAGGGCGTCGATGTGCGTCGTGCCGATGACCGGGTCGCCGCCGATGCCGATGGCGGTCGAGAAGCCGAGGTCGCGCAGCTCGAACATCATCTGGTAGGTGAGGGTGCCCGACTTCGACACGAGGCCGATGGGTCCTTTGCCGGTGATGTTCGCGGGGGTGATGCCGACGAGCGCTTCACCGGGGGTGATGATGCCGGGGCAGTTCGGGCCGATGATGCGGGTCTTCTCGCCCTTGGACTTGGCGTAGGCCCAGGCCTCGGCGGTGTCGCCGACGGGCACGCCCTCGGTGATGACGACCAGCAGGGGGATCTCGGCGTCGATGGCCTCGACCATCGCGTCCTTGGTGAAGGCCGGGGGCACGAACGCGATCGACACGTCGGCGCCGGTCTCGCGGATGGCCTCTTCGACCGACGCGAAGACGGGCAGTTCGACGTCGTTGCCGGCGGCATCCTTGTGCGAGACCGTGGTGCCGGCCTTGCGGGCGTTCACGCCACCGACGACCTGGGTGCCGGCCTTGAGCATGAGGGCGGTGTGCTTGGTGCCCTCACCGCCGGTGATGCCCTGGACGATGACCTTGGAGTCCTTGTTGAGGTAGATCGACATGGTTCTGTTTCCCTATCCCTTACGCGTTGGCCAGTTCGGCGGCCTTGTCGGCGCCCTCGTCCATACCGGCGGCGAGGGTGACGAGCGGGTGGTTGGCGGAGGCGAGGATCTCGCGGCCCTCTTCGACCTGGTTACCGTCGAGACGGACGACGAGCGGCTTGGTCGCGGTGTCGCCCAGGATCTCGAGGGCCTTGACGATGCCCTCGGCCACAGCGACGCACGAGGTGATGCCGCCGAAGACGTTCACGAACACGCTCTTGACCTGCTCGTCGCCCAGGATGACGTCGAGACCGGCGGCCATGACGGTCGCCGAGGCGCCGCCGCCGATGTCGAGGAAGTTGGCGGGCTTGACGCCGCCGTGCTTCTCGCCGGCGTACGCGACCACGTCGAGGGTCGACATGACCAGACCCGCGCCGTTGCCGATGATGCCGACCTGACCGTCGAGCTTGACGTAGTTGAGGTCGTGCTGCTTGGCCTTGGCCTCGAGCGGGTCGGCGGCGTCCTTGTCTTCGAGCGCCTCGTGGTCGGGGTGGCGGAAGCCGGCGTTCTCGTCGATCGAGACCTTGCCGTCAAGGGCGATGATGTCGCCGTCCTCGCTCTGGATGAGCGGGTTCACCTCGACGAGGGTGGCGTCCTCGCCCTTGTAGACGTTGAAGAGCTTGACGAAGACGTCGGCCACCTTGGGGGCCAGCTCGTCGTCGAACTTCGCGGCCTTGGCGATCTCGAGGGCCTTCTCGGTGGTGATGCCCTCGAGCGGGTCGACCTCGATGCGCGCGAGCGCCTCGGGACGCTCGACGGCGAGCTCCTCGATCTCCATGCCGCCCTCGACGCTCGAGAGCGACAGGTAGGAGCGGTTGGCGCGGTCGAGCAGCACCGAGAAGTAGAACTCCTTGGCGATGCGGGCACCGGCGGCAACCATGACGCGCTTGACGACGTGGCCCTTGATGTCGAGGCCGAGGATGGCCTGGGCCGCCTCGAACGCCTCGTCGGGGGTCTTGGCGACCTTCACGCCGCCGGCCTTGCCGCGGCCTCCGGTCTTGACCTGAGCCTTGACGACGACGACACCGCCGAGCTTCTCCGCGGCCGCCTTCGCCTCCTCAGGGGTGTCGGCGATGATGCCGGCGAGCACCGGCACCTCGTACTTTTCGAACAGATCACGTGCCTGGTACTCGTAGAGATCCACGGACAATCCTTCGCTGGGCGATCGGTGGTGGGAGGAGGCGAACTCTCTCGATATCAAGAGATCTTCGCCAGTGGACAACCCTACCCGACCGGGGTCAAACCCCCCGCCCCTCCCCCGTACGAAGGATGGGAGGGATGCCGTGCGGAACGCGCACAAGGACGCGAGCCCGTTCCGTGTGTCGGTGAAGCGTCGGTGGGCGCGCTCGAACGCCGCGCGACCCGCGCTCGCTCCGGGAGCGTCGGACCGGTTCAGCCTCGGTCGTAGCGGCAGGTGACGCTGCCGCTGCCGGACTTCTCGACCACGAGCTCGTCGTTCCACTCGAGCTGGCAGCTGACGTTCTGATCCGCGCTGTCGGCGGGCGCCGTGACGGTCACCTCTGCCCAGGGGCCCTTGGTAGCCACCTGTGCGAAGCCGTCGCCGTCCCAGGTGAACTCGCGCGATTGACCATCGCTCGAGAACACCGCGGTGATGTTCTTCGGTCCCTGGCCGCGCGCTTCGACGTGGTCTACACCGAGACTCGCCAGAGACGTGAAGAAGACCGCGAGCAGCACAGCCCCACCGAGCAGAGCGACGACAGCGGATGCCATGGCGCCGGACGCCGCGGGAGCGGGGGCCGCGTGACGTCGCGCGCGAACGGCGAGGCCGACGCCGACGCCGGCGAGGACGACGACCGCGATCGGCAGGACCACCAGGGGCCCGCGGACGAGATACGGCACCACGAGAAGCACCCCGAGCACGAGGGCGACGATCCCGATCCACAGCGCGGCGAGCGCTACCCCCGGACGTCGCCGATGCGCCGTCGCACCCGACGTCCGACGAGAGTCGCGCCCGTGTGTCATATCCGTCCTCCAGAGTGCGCGTTCCGCGAAGAACGGCCGGACACCTTCGATCCGGGAGGTGCGTTGTCTACGCTAATGACCGGGGGCTCGAGCCTCAGACTGCTGTCACGCCGATACCCGGGGGTCCCGACGGCGGACGCAGCAACCTCGATCGGATCGTGTTCCGCTACGGCCTGAACGGGGACGATCGGGAGCTCACGGTTCGCCCGGCCTCGGTTCCCACGGGACCCGAAGTCGATCACATCCTCCGCCCGGCGGCACATGCGACCATCGGATGATGAAACGACCGGGGCGCCGACGCTCGCCGTCGCTCGCGGGCACGCCCCCTCACTCCCTCGACCTCGAAGGACCCGCATGACCTCCGCCGTCACTCTCATTCGCGCGTCCGCTCTATCCGACGCCGCCGAGTACGCCTATGCCGCCACCGCGCCCGCGGGTGCCCGATTCATCTTCCTCGCCGGATCCTGTCCCCTGGACGACGACGGCTCCACCGCCGGGATCGGCGACTATGCGGCGCAGGCGGCGAAGTGCATCGAGACTATGACGGGCGCGCTGCGAGCGGCGGGTGCCGAGATCACCGACGTGATCAGCACGCGCGTGCTCGTGGCATCCACCCGTCAAGCGGATCTCGTCACGGCCTGGGAGGTCGTCCGCGACGCGTTCGGCGATCACGACGTGCCGAGCACGCTGATGGGCGTGACGGTGCTCGGCTACGACGACCAGCTCGTAGAGATCGAGGCGGTCGCGGCGGTCGTCGACCGCTGAGTCTCAGCGGATGCGAAGCCGCAGCTGACGCGCTCCGAGGGCGGCGAACACGACCAGCACCACCGCGAGAAGACCGACGGCGAAGACGGAATCGACCTCGAGACCGCCCACGTCCGCCGAGATTCCGTAGAACGCCTCGACCGCTTTCGAAGCGTCTGCCTGCCCGTCGGTCAGGGCCGCGAGGGCTTCAGCCGTCATCGGTCCGCGAATGAGCATGGCCGCCTGCGCGAAAGGCAGAGAGTTGATGACGTCGCGGACGGCGTCGGGGAAGGTTCCCACCGGGATGTACGCTCCGGCGAGGAATCCGATGATGGTGCCCACGACCGTGGAGAGAGCGGAGAAGGCTGCGGAGCTGCGCAAGAAGGTGACGGCGAAACTCGACAGGGCGGAGAAGGCGGCGCTCGAGAGGACGACGTAACCGAGCGTTTCCGTGATGCGTCCCCACGGCATCATCCCGCCACCCTGGCTGAGCAGATACACCTGCCCCACCACCACGACCAGAGCGCTCATCGTGACCGAGATCACGAAGCTCGACAGCAGATAACCCGCGATGAGCTCGCCGCGGCGGATAGGTGAAATCAGGATGTCGACGAAGCGTCCGCTCGCGCGATCGTCCACGAAGACCGACAGCGATGCCAGAGCCGTCGTGAGAGTGGTGATCATCGTGATTCCCGCGAGGACCCATGCCCCCACGAACCAGTGAATGTCAGCGGCGTCGGCGTTCGGGAACCGCTCGACGAGATTGTCGACCTGCAGATTGCCCAGAAAGAGGGCGTACAAGGCGATCAGAATCAGGACGGACAGCAGGGAGAAGAAGACTCCGGCGCGGTCTCGAACGAACAACAGCAGGTTGCGGCCCGTCAACATGGCGACTGCCCTCATGCGACCCGCTCCCCACTCACAGCGAGGAAAACGTCATCCATGGTCCCGTGGCGGAACTCGAAATCCGTCACGTCTGGCGAGGCGAGAATCGCCCTCGCCTCGTCGATCTCGTCGATGGATATGCGCACCGTGTCGCCGGCAGCTTCCATGACGAGTCCTCGGTGCTGATGTGCGGCGACGAACGAGCTCACGTCAGCGACTCGCATCGTCAGAACACTGCGGCTGAACCGGGAACGGAGTTCCGCCGGAGAACCCTCAGCCGCGACCTCACCTCGCGCGATGATGCACACCCGATCGGCCCGTTCGGTCTCTTCCATGTAATGCGTGGTGAGAAAGACCGTGGTCGAGTGGTCTGCGCGCAGCTGGGCGATGGCGCTCCAGATCTGCTCACGCGACCGCGGATCCAGACCAGCCGTCGGCTCGTCGAGGAAGACGGCACCCGGTCGGTGGATGATCGCCCGCGCGATGTCCGCGCGGCGCTTCTGCCCGCCGGACAACACGCCGTACCGACGATCCAGGAACTCGTCGAGCGCGATCAGTTCCGCCAGCTCCGAGATGCGTCCGGCGGCATCTCGCCGACGAAGGCCGTAGAAGTCGGCACGCAGGGCGAGGTTCTCGCGAACGGTGAGCAGCGGATCGAGAAGGGACTGTTGAAAGACGGCGCCGATGCTCCGTCGCACCTCATCGGCTTGCGTGGACACATGGCGCCCGAGGACGCGGATCGTGCCGGACGTCGGGGCCAGGGTTGTCGTTATGCAACCGATGGTGGTGCTCTTGCCCGCCCCGTTCGCGCCGAGGAAGGCGAAGAGCGAGCCGGTGGGGACGTCGAAGGACAGATCTCTCACGGCCTCTATGGAGCCGTAGGACTTGCGGAGGCGGCTTACCTGAATGGACACGACGTTCCTTCGATTCGCAAGGGGCGAGGTACGCCCCTCAGCGAATCACGTGCACATGCGTCTCCGGCCGGGCTTCACCCGAGAGCGAGGCCACTTCACCCCTAGATCCACCCCCGCTCCCGCGCGTGGATCGTCGCCTGCTGCCGACTCGCGAGCCCCAGCTTGCCGAGCACCGACGACACGTGATTGCGCACCGTCCCGGCAGACAGATGCAGCGCGGAAGCGATCTCGGCCACCGTCTGCCCCCGCGCCCCCGCGCGCAGCACGTCGAGCTCCCGGTCGGTCAGGGGGCTGCGTTCGTCGCTCAGCGCGTCGGCGGCGATCTCGGGGTCGACGTAGCGGCGCCCGGCGGCGACCTCGCGGATCACCGCGGCCACGTCATCCGCGGGTCGGGACTTCGGCAGAAATCCGTCGACGCCCGCGCCGAGCGCGCGCCGCAGCACGCCGGGACGAGCGTGGCGCGTGACGATGACGCAGCGCGACGGCACGCGCCGCAAGATGCGCGCGGCGGTGTCGACCCCGTCGAGACCGGGCATCTCGAGGTCGAGCAGGCACACGTCGGGGCGCAGGCGTTCGGCCTCGGCGAGCGCACTCTCGCCGTCGCGGCATTCGGCGACGACCTCGAGGTCGTCCTCGAGCCGCAGCAGGGCGGCGAGGGCCGTGCGGATCATGTCCTCGTCGTCGGCGATGAGCACGCGGATCATGCGAAGACCCCCTCGGGCACGCGGACGGTCAGTCGAAAGAGGTCGCCGGGGCGGGTGGCATCCATCGTCCCTCCGACCGCTCCGACGCGCTCGGCGATCCCCGCGAGCCCGGCGCCGTCGCCCACCGGCGACGACGCGCCGCGGGCGTCGTTCTCGACGACGAGCACCCACGCCCCCTCGTGGCGGGCGAGAGAGAGGGATGCCGACACCCCGCCGCCGTGCTTGAGCACATTCGTCGTGGACTCGCGGACGACCGGCCCGAGCACGTCCGCGGGGGCGTCGAC
>NZ_QAJB01000389.1:469-11419 GCF_003061325.1 Microbacterium sp. HMWF026 | reverse complement strand
CCGAAGGTCCCATTCGCGCCGGGGGTCGCAGCCGCGCCGGGGGCGGCACCCGCGCCGGGGGTGGCAACCGACCCGGGGGTGGCGTCCGCGCCGGGGGCGAGCGCGGCGAGCGAGCGCCGCACGAACCGCCGGTGCCCGAACCGCACCGCCTCGATGGCCGCGAGGGCGAGCACCACCACGAGCGTCACGAGGACGGACCCGTCCGCACCGGGATCCTGCAGCTGGAAGAACTCCCCGAGGGGCGGCACGGTGAAGATCGCGGTGAGCGCGACGAACATCGCTCCGATCACGAGCACCTTGACGCGCGTGACGGGCCGCGACAGCACGGTGAGCACCCAGATCGCGACGATCGCGAGGATGATCGTCGCCCCGGTGCGCAGCTGCTCGACGCTCAGACCGAGCCCCATCGCGAGCCGCGTGTACACCGTGAGTGCGACCGCGATCACTATGCCGGCGGGGACGGCGAAGCTCAGCGAGCGCCGGAGGAACCCGGGGACGTAGCGTTGCGCGTTCGGCAGCAGGGCGAGGAAGAAGGCCGGGATGCCGATCGTCAGGCCATCGGTGATGGACAGCTGGCGCGGAAGGAACGGGAACTCCATCACCAGCGCCCCGAAGAGCACCGCCAGCCCCGTGGCGTAGACGGTCTTCGTGAGGAACAGCATCGAGACCCGCTCGATGTTGGCGATGACGCGTCGGCCCTCGGCGACGACCGACGGCAGGTGCGAGAACCGCCCGTCCAACAGCACCAGCCGCGCGACCGCCTTGGTCGCGGCGGCTCCCGAGTTCATCGCGATGCCGATGTCGGCGGTCTTGATCGCGAGGGCGTCATTGACCCCGTCGCCGGTCATGGCCACCACGTGACCGCGGGCCTGCAGAGCGGTCACCATGCGCTTCTTCTGGTCGGGCGTGACGCGACCGAAGACCGTGTACTGCTCGAGCAGCGCTCCCCACTCGGCATCGTCGTCGGGAAGGCGCCGCGCATCGAACCCCTCGTCGACCTCGAGACCGACCTCGCGGGCGATCGCGGCCACGGTGCGGGGGTTGTCGCCCGAAATGACGCGGACGCCCACGCCCTGCGCCCGGAAGAACGCCAGCGCCTCGGCGGCATCGGGACGGACCGCCTCGACGAAGGTGAGCACCGCCACCGCGGCGAGGTCGGCGGGCAGCCGCTCGGCGGAGACGTCGTCGTCGGTCAGCGCGGCCGGCGCGTGCGCGAGCACGAGGGTGCGACGACCCGACGACGCCAGGCGGGTGACGGCGGCGCCCAACGGCGTCGACGCGTCGCTCGCATCGTCGCCGAACACCATCTCGGGGGCGCCGAGCACCCACGTCCCGCGAGGTCCATCCGAGAACGAGACGGCGCTCCACTTGCGCGCTGACGAGAATGTGATGCGCCACGCGGCCTCGATCGGGCGCTCCACCGGGAACGGTTCGCGCAGGCACTTGGCGGTGGCGTTGGCGTCGGGCGCGGCCCCGTACCACCCGAGGGCGTCCTGCCAGCCGCTCTGCTCGTCGAGCGTGAGCGCCGCGTCGAAGCGGATCTCGCCGGCCGTCAGCGTGCCGGTCTTGTCGAGACAGATCACGTCGACACGGGCCAGGCCCTCGACCGCGGGCAGCTCATTGACGAGCACCTGCTGCCCGGCCAGGCGGGCCGCACCGACGGCGAACGCGATCGAGGTCATCAACACCAGCCCGAGCGGGATCATCGCGGTCAGGGCCGCGATCGTGTTGACCACGGCCTGCGACCACGTGCCCTGCTGCCAGGCCTCGGCCCAGCCACCGGCGACCATCATCTGCGCGTTCAGCACGAGCAGCCCGATCGGGCCGATCCCCCATCCGACCCACGTCAGGACGCGGTCGATCGACGTGCGCAGCTCGCTCGAGACGAGCTGGAACCGCTTCGCCTCGGCCGCGAAGGTGTTGGCGTAGGACTCCGCCCCGACGCGCACCACGCGGGCCGTGCCCTCGCCGGCGACGACGATCGAGCCCGACAGCGCCTCGTCGTCGGGGCGCTTGTCGACGGCATCCGACTCGCCCGTCAGCATCGACTCGTCGATCTGCAGGCCGCTCGACGAGACGATCACGGCGTCGGCGGACACCTGGTCGCCCGCGCGCAGCACGAGGACGTCGTCGCGCACGACCTCAGCCGGGGCGATCTCGGCGTCGGTCCCGTCGCGGCGCACCCGCGCCAGGGGTGCGTTCAACAGAGCGAGACGATCGAGGGCCGCCTTGGCGCGGAACTCCTGCACGCACCCGATGACCGCGTTCGACAGGGCCGCGACGCCGAACAGGGCGTCCTGCCAGCGCCCCAGGAGCAGCAGCACGAGGAAGCAGGCCGCCACGATGCCGTTGAAGAGCGTGAACACGTTGGCGCGGACGATGCTGCCGACGCTGCGGCTGCTGTCGGCAGTGAAGGCGTTGGTCCGCCCGGCGGCGACGCGCTCGGCGACCTCGGCCGCGGTCAGCCCGCGGTCATCTGCCGCCGTGTTCTCGTCGGCCGTCGCCTGCTCCATGCGATCACTGTAGGGCGCGGCTCCGACATCGCGAGGGGTGGATCAGGATGCCGTGCGCCGCACCCGATCGAAGGGCCAGCGCACGTGGGTCGCCGTCTCGCAGGCGCGCCACAGGTCGGCGCCCAGCTCGCTGCGCCGCGTCGCCCGCGCCGGCTTCGCCGGCCGAGGAGCCCCGCGCGCGATCAGGGCGGGGCCGAACATCTCGCCGCCGTCGGCCGAGGCGTCGACGAGGGCGCGCACGAGCGACCACGCACCCTGCTCCTTGGACTGCGTGATCGGCGCCTGCAGGTTGTCGACGAAGCGCGAGAGCCGCGTGGGCTCGTTCACCCCGCGCACCCCCCGCGTGCGTCCGCTCGTCGAGTACCCGGGGTGGGCGACGAGACTCGAGACGGGCACCCCGTGCGCGCGCAGACGCCTGTCGGCTTCGAGGGCGAGCGCCGTGGTGGCGGCCTTGGACTGCACGTACGCCTTCCACGGGGTGTACCCCTCGCGCAGTTCGGGGTCGGTCGGCAGGTGCCGCCAGATCGACGTCGACATGCTGCCGACCCAGACCATCCGTCCGCGCGCCGACGCGAGCGGCTTGAGCAGCTCACCCGCGAGCGCGAAGTGACCCAGGACGTTCGTCGCGAAGACCAGCTCGTGCCCGCCGGCGGTCTCGCGCTGCTTCGGCGGATGCACGACACCGGCGTTCAGCAGCAGACCGTCCAGGCGCCCGCGCGCGCGGGCCGTCGCCGCGGCGGCCCGCACCGAGCCCATGTTGCTGGTGTCGAGCAGGAGGGTCTCGATGTCGGCATCCGCAACCGTGCGACGCACCGCGGCCTTGGCCGCCGCGAGACTGTGGGGATTGCGGCCGGTGAGCAGAACGTGGGCGTTCGCGGCGGCGAGCTGCTCGCACGCGAAGTAGCCGAGTCCACGGGTCGCACCGGTGACGAGGTAGGACTTTCCGGAGAGGTCGGGGAGGTTCTCAGGGTCCCACTCGGCGCGCGTCACTCTACGACCCTAACCAGAACCCGCCCCCGCGTCACGGGTGCATTCCGCGAACGGAATACGGAGGTGCGCGAAAAGTTTTCCGCGGATGCGCGTGACGAATGCCGCGCGGCCTCCGTCTTATCTGCGATCACGACGCTCCGTCTCGACGCGAACCTTCCGCCGACGACGCCGACACGACAAGAAGGAGTCAGATCATGGGTCTCGACGACAAGATCAAGAACGCCGCTCAGGACATCGTGGGCAAGGCGAAGGAAGCCATCGGCAACGCCACCGACAACGACAAGCTCGCCGCCGAGGGCAAAGCCGACCAGGTGAAGGCGGATGCCAAGAAGGCCGCCGAGAACACCAAGGACACCTTTAAGTAAGCAGCCGCCACCGCGGACGGGCGGGCCACGATCAGGTGATCGGGCCCGCCCGCGCTCTTTTCCGAGGCGGTGTCGGGGGTCGGGTCTAGGCTGGCCGCATGCGGACCCGTGGCGACATCGAGTGCTGGCTGACCGACATGGACGGCGTCCTCGTCCACGAGAACACCCCCATCGCCGGCGCCTCCGAGCTGCTCGCGCAGTGGCGCGCCGAGGGCACCCCGTTCCTCGTGCTGACGAACAACTCGATCTTCACCCCGCGCGACCTCAGCGCTCGTCTGCGCGCATCGGGCCTCGAGGTTCCCGAGGCCTCGATCTGGACCTCGGCCCTCGCGACCGCCGACTTCCTCAAGTCGCAGATGCCCGGGGGCTCCGCCTTCGTCATCGGCGAGGCGGGGCTCACGACCGCCCTGCACGAGGCGGGGTTCATCATGACCGAGACGACGCCCGACTACGTCGTGGTCGGCGAGACGCGCAACTACTCGTTCGAGGCCATCACCAAGGCGATCCGCTTCATCCGGGGCGGCGCCCGCTTCATCGCGACGAACCCGGATGCCACCGGCCCCTCGACCGAGGGCGTGCTGCCCGCGACGGGCGCCATCGCCGCGCTCATCACCAAGGCGACCGGCAAAGAGCCCTACATCGTGGGCAAGCCCAACCCGATGATGTTCCGGTCGGCTCTGAACCGGATCGGCGCCCACAGCGAGAACACCGGCATGATCGGCGACCGCATGGACACCGACATCGTCGCCGGCATCGAGGCCGGACTGCACACCGTCCTCGTGCTGACGGGCATCAGCGATCAGCGCGAGATCGAGCGCTACCCCTTCCGCCCGGACGAGATCCTCTCGTCGGTCGCCGAGCTCGTCCGCGACGAACCCCTCGAGACCGATCTCGCCGACGGTGAGGACGGGCTGAGCGAAGGCCTCTGACGGTGGGCGCTCTCGACGACGGCGAAAGGGTCCGCGCGGCCGACGCGGCCGCCTGGAGCGCGTGGCTCGAGCGCAACCACGCCACCTCGACCGGGGCCTGGCTCGTGCGCGGCCGCGGCGCCGACGCGGGGCGGTACGTCGACTACGAGGACGCCATCTGCGAGGCGCTGTGCGTCGGATGGATCGACGGTCCCGTCCGGGTCTTCGACGACGTCAGCTCGGGGCTGTGGTTCGCGCCCCGACGGGCGCGCAGCGGCTGGGCCGCGACCAACAAGGCCCGCATCGCTCGGCTCGAGGCCGAGGGGCGATTGCGCCCGGCCGGACGGCGAACGCTCGAGGTCGCGCGTGCCAACGGAGCGTGGGAGATGCTCGACGACGCCGAAGCCGGGATCGAACCGGCCGAGCTCACGGCATCCCTTGACGCGGTCCCCGGGGCGCGCGCGAACTGGGACGCCTTCCCCCCGTCGAGTCGCAAGTTCGGCCTCACGCAGATCGCGACGGCGGTGCGGCCGACCACCCGGGCCGCGCGCATCGCGCGGATCGTCGCGGACGCCGCAGAGAACCGTCGGCCCTCCTGAGACCCGGCCGACACGACGTCGGGGAGGATGGGCGCATGGACGACCGCACCCTCTGGCTCATCACCGCCTTCTTCATCACCGCCGGCACGCTCGTGGCGTTCATCGTCCAGTGGCGGCGGTCGCGACGCGGCGGCGGCGGCCGCGACCCCTTCGACGGGCCGGGGTCCGACGACCGGTGACCCGCGGGCGCACCGCTCGGCACGCGGCGGGGCGTCGGCATCCCTCCCCTCGTCACCGGAACAGGAGGGTGGCACCGGAACAGGGCGTTTCGGCGCGGATCCGCCTGTTCTCGTGACGGAGCCTGTTCTCACGACGCAGCCCGGTCTCGCGACCGAGCCTGTTCTCGCGCCCGAGCCTGTCCCCGCGACCGAGCCCGTTCCGGAGACGACTACTGCGGCGCGAGTCCCAGGTCGTCGAGATCGATGGATGCCAACCACTGCAGGCCCTCGGCCTCGATCGCGGCCTGCGCACCGGTCTTGCGGTCGACGATCACGGCGACGGCGACGACCTCGGCGCCCTCGCGACGGAGGGCCTCGACGGCCTTGAGCGCGGACTGGCCGGTGGTCGAGGTGTCCTCGACGACGACGACGCGCTTGCCGGCGACGTCGGCACCCTCGATCTGGCGTCCGCGGCCGTGGTCTTTGGGCTCCTTGCGCACGACGAAGGCGTCGAGCGGGGTCCCGGCGTGCACCGACTCGTGCATGACGGCGTTGGCGATGGGATCGGCGCCGAGCGTCAGACCGCCGACGGCCACGACCCCGTCGAGATCCTTCACCAGATCGAGCACGAGTCGGCCGATGGCCGGGGCCGCACGGTGGTCGAGGGTGAGCTTGCGCATGTCGACGTAGTACGTCGCCTTCTTGCCGCTCGAGAGGGTGAAATCACCGTGGAACACCGCCTCGTCGGAGATGAGGCCGATGAGGGCCTGGCGGTCGGCTTCGAGCTCGGGCGTGGAGGCGGTGGTCACGGCGTCGAGTCTATTGCTCCACCCCGCGGCATCCATCTGCGCACGACGGCGGGCCACGGGCGCGACACGCCGCCCCGCGGGCTCCGGCGACGGCGTGTCGCCCACGACTCCCGCCGCTGTGCACGACGCGGGCGGGCGGCGCGCGAAAGTAGGCTGGATGCCATGCGCCTGGCCACCTGGAACGTCAACTCCATCCGCGCCCGCGTCACCCGCACCGTCGAGTTCTGCGTGCGCGAGCACATCGACGTGCTGGCGATGCAGGAGATCAAGTGCAAGACGGAGCAGTTCCCGTACGCCGCCTTCGAAGAGGCCGGCTACCACGTCGCCGCGCACGGGCTGAACCAGTGGAACGGTGTCGCGATCGCGAGCCGCGAGCCGCTCGAGGACGTCGAGATCGGCTTTCCCGGCATGCCCGGATTCGAGAAGGGCAAAGAGGGTCCCGACCTGCCGCAAGAGGCGCGCGCCATCGGCGCGACCGTCGACGGCGTGCGCGTGTGGAGCCTGTACGTGCCCAACGGCCGCGGTCTCGCCGACCCGCACTACGCCTACAAGCTGGACTGGCTCGACAAGCTGCGCCAGTACACGTCCGACACCCTCGCGGCCCACCCCGACCTGTCCCTGGCCCTCACCGGCGACTTCAACATCGCGCCCACCGATGACGACAACGGCGACCCGACCGTGGTCGAGGGCGCCACGACGCACGTCTCGCCCGCTGAGCGCGCCGCCTTCCGGGCGTTCGAGGGGGCCGGACTGACCGACGTCGTGCGCCCGCTCATCCCCACCGGCTACACCTACTGGGATTACAAGCAGCTGCGCTTCCCCCGCAACGAGGGCCTGCGCATCGACTTCATCCTCGGCTCGCGGGCCTTCGCCGACGCCGTGCACGGCGCCGAGATCCACCGCGACGAGCGCAAGGGCGAGGTGCCCAGCGACCACGTCCCCGTCGTCGCCGACCTCGACCTGTCGGGCGGCGACGACGATGACGATCTGCCCATGATCTTCGGCTGAGCGCCGGGCGGGTGGCATCCCGCCGTGTCGATGGCATCCGGCCCCCTCGAGGCCCTCGCGATGGTCGATCGACTTCGGGACGCCGGGGCGTTGAGAGGCTCGCATCTCCTCCCCTCGGTCCGCGGGGAGCTGCTGTCGAGGCTCGGACGCACGGACGAGGCCCGTGCGGCGCTGCTCGTCGCGGCCGAACGCACGCGGAACGTGCGCGAGGCGGCGCTGCTCCGGCGAAAGGCCGCCGCCCTGG
Source organism: Microbacterium sp. HMWF026 (assembly GCF_003061325.1). NCBI lineage: Bacteria > Bacillati > Actinomycetota > Actinomycetes > Micrococcales > Microbacteriaceae > Microbacterium > Microbacterium sp. HMWF026. The sequence goes on along the minus strand of NZ_QAJB01000389.1, from coordinate 3,825 downwards.
GCTGAACGGTTCTCGGAGAAACGCGCGTATCTCGGAGCATTTGCGGCGACGTCTCCGAGCGCGGGCGCGTTCTCCGAGATCCGGTCGCCGGACGCATGATCGCGGGGCCGGGGCGAACTCCGACCCCGCGAAACGCGTGCCTCAGGCCGCGGGGACCTCGGCGGGTGCCGTGCGCGCGATCAGCGTCACGAGCGCCTCGATGATCGAGCGCAGGAAGGCGGCCGTGCCCTCGTCGTTCACGGTGCCGTCCTCGTCGAACAGGCCGGGGGTGGACTGGATGTAGCCCTCGGGCTGGCCGAGCACCAGGGCGTTGTAGTGCAGCAGCACCGCGCGCAGGTGCTGCTGACCGGCGGCGGTGGCGATGCCGCCCTGCGAGGTGCCGACGACCGCGGTGGGCTTGTCGTTGAACGACGCCTCGCCGTAGGGGCGCGCCGACCAGTCGAGGGCGTTCTTGAGCACGCCGGGGATGGAGCGGCTGTACTCGGGCGTCGCGATGATCATGCCGTCGGCATCCTCGATCGCCTTCTTGAAGTCCTGCGCGACCTGGGGGAAGTTCCCGTCGTGGTCGGGCGAGTAGAACGGCAGGTCCTTGATGGGGATCTCCTTGAGGGTCACGCCCTCGGGCGCCACCTTCTCGAGCGCCTTCGCCAGGACGCGGTTGATCGAGGTGCTGGAGATGCTGCCGACGATGTAGCCGATCGTGTAGTCGGTCACGATGATCCTTCCGGGATGACGGAGCGCTGCGCGCCGTATGTATTCACGTGCAAGCGTCGCGGCCCTCGTCCTATTCCGCGGGGGGTTGACTCCGTCGCGCGGGGGATGCGGGTGTCGGGGGTCGCCCCTAGCGTGGAGGGATGCCGAAGCCCACCGCCTCCCAGCAGAGAGCCGACCTGGTGCTCGCGCTGGTGCTGTTCCTCGGCGGGCTGCTGAGCGCCGTCCTGTCGTCGATCTCGGGGCTCTACGGCGACCAGCAGGGCTCGCTCGCGATCGCCCTGGTCTACGTGGCCGTGCTCGCCCTGCCCATCGCCGTACGGCGGCGCTGGCCCTCGACGGCGGCGGTGGTGGTCTCGATCGCCTACTTCTTGGCGGTGACGTTCCGCATCCCCGAGCTGTACGCCGGCAACATCGCGATGTTCATCGCGCTGTACACCGTCGGCGCGTGGGAGCCGAACCGCCGGCGCGCGACGATCGTGCGCGTCGCCATCATCGTCGGCATGTTCGCGTGGCTGTTCGTGGTGATGTTCCAAGAGGCCACGCAGCCCGTCGACGCCTCGCTCGAGGGCGCCTTCTCGCGCGCGGGAGCCTTCTCTCCCTTCGTCGCCTATCAACTGCTCATGATCGGCGTGAACGCGCTCTTCTTCGGCGGCGCCTACTACTTCGGCGACCGCTCCCACCAGCAGATGCGCGAGCGCGCGGCCCTCGAGGAGCGCACCGCCGAGCTCGAGGCCGAGCGCGAGGTGACGGCCGCGCAGGCGGTCGCCCTGGATCGGGTGCGCATCGCCCGCGAACTGCACGACGTCGTCGCCCACCACGTCTCGCTGATGGGCGTGCAAGCCGGCGTCGCCCGATCCCTGCTCGACCGCGACCCCGAGGCCGCGCGCGAGGGGCTCACCGGCATCGAGGGCTCCGCGCGCACCTCGCTGCACGAGCTGCGCCAGCTGCTCGAGACGCTGCGCACCCCGGGCGCGGACTCCTCTCCCGACACCGCCCCCACCACGCACGGACTCACCTCGATCCGCGCGCTCGTCGACGAGGCCGACGCCGCGGGACTCGCGACGACCTTCACCGTCATCGGCGATCCGCCGTTCGACCCTCCCCCGCTCGTGCAGATCAACCTGTACCGCATCGCTCAGGAGGCCCTGACCAACGCCCGGCGACACGCCGGCCCCGACGCCACCGCCGACGTGCGTCTGCGGTTCACTCCGGATGCCGTCGAGCTCGAGGTCTCCAACACGGGTCGCCGCGGATCGTCGACCCCCGGTCTGGGTCAGCTGGGTATGCGCGAGCGCGCGGCCGTGTCGGGCGGCTCGATCGAGATCGGCCCGCGCACCCGCGGGGGCTACCTCGTGCGGGTGCGGGTCCCCCTCATCGCCGCGGAGGCCGTCCGTGTCTGAGCTGCGCGTCCTTCTCGTCGACGACCACGCGATGATGCGGGCCGGGTTCCGCACGATCCTCTCGCTCGAGGACGACATCACCGTCGTGGGCGAGGCGGCGACGGGTGCCGAAGCGCTCTCGGCGGCCGCGCGCCTGCGCCCCGACGTCATCTGCATGGACGTGCAGATGCCCGACATGGACGGACTCGAAGCGACCCGCATCCTCACCGCCGACCCGGCGTCGCAGGCCGCGGTGCTGATCGTGACGACCTTCGACCGCGACGACTACCTCTTCGCGGCGCTGTCGGCCGGCGCGAGCGGCTTCCTGCTGAAGAACGCCGGGCCCGAAGAACTGGTCTCGGCCGTCCGCATCGTGGGGGCGGGCGATGCGCTCCTCGCGCCCGAGGTCACCCGGCGCGTCATCGAACGGTTCACCTCCGCCGCGCCCGCACCCGTGGCATCCGTGCCCCCTCCCCTCCCCGTCGCCGAACCGCTGACCGAGCGCGAGACCGAGGTGCTGCGTCTGGTCGCCGAGGCCATGAGCAACGGCGAGATCGCGGCGCGGCTGTTCATCGGCGAGGCCACCGTCAAGACGCACGTGTCGAACGTGCTGCAGAAGCTCGGGGCGCGGGATCGCGTGCAGGCCGTCGTGCTCGCGCACCGGCACGGCTTGGCGTGAGCCGGGGCGGCTCCGTGGACGCGCTCACCGATCGAGGCGAGTCCGGCAGGGCGACGACTCCACCCGGCGGGGGAGCGACCACCCGCCCCGCGGCGGAGGCGCCCCAGCCGTCGCGTCCCTAGCGTGGGACCAACGACAAGAAGGGATGCATCGTGCTCGAACTGAACGGCATCACCAAGAGCTACGGCGGACGCCGCGTGCTCGACGACGTGGGGTTCGTGGTGGCCCCGGGCCGGCTCACCGGCTTCGTCGGCGGCAACGGCGCCGGCAAGACCACGACCATGCGCATCGCCCTGGGCGTCCTCGCGAAGGACGCCGGAACCGTCGCGCTCGACGGGTCCGCGGTGACCGCCGCCGACCGCCGCCGGTTCGGCTACATGCCCGAGGAACGCGGCCTGTACCCCAAGATGAAGGTCGCCGAGCACATCGCCTACCTGGCCCGCCTGCACGGTTTCGGCAAGGCCGAGGCGACGAAGAAGGCCACCGCGCTGCTCGAGCGGCTCGGACTCGGCGAGCGCCTCGGCGACCTGGTCGAGACGCTCTCGCTCGGCAACCAGCAGCGCGCCCAGATCGCGGCATCCCTC
>NZ_QAJB01000389.1:0-442 GCF_003061325.1 Microbacterium sp. HMWF026 | reverse complement strand
CGAGCCGTTCTCGGGCCTCGACCCGCTCGCGGTCGACGTCGTCGCCGGCGTCCTGCAAGAGAAGGCGGCGCGGGGAGCCGCCGTGCTGTTCTCGTCGCACCAGCTCGACGTCGTCGAGCGCCTGTGCGACGACCTGGTGATCATCGCGGGCGGCACGGTCCGCGCCGCGGGCACCCGCGACGAACTGCGCGCCCAGCACGCCACCCACCGCTACGAGCTCGTGTCGCGCGCCGACGCGGGCTGGCTGCGCGACGAGCCCGGCGTGAACGTGCTCGATTTCGACGGCGGTTACGCCCTCTTCGACGCCGCCGACGACACCACCGCCCAGCGCGTGCTGCGCGGCGCCGTCGAGCGCGGCGACGTCGCCAGCTTCGCCCCCCAGCGTCCGACCCTGGCCGAGATCTTCAAGGAGGTCATTCAGTGAGCACCTCGACCCCCACCC
>NZ_QAJB01000388.1:0-1066 GCF_003061325.1 Microbacterium sp. HMWF026 | reverse complement strand
ACGTCGACCCGCGCGTCACGACGGACCCCGCGACGACCCGACTGCTCACCGAGGCGGCGGGCGAGCTGACGCGCAACGCCCGCCGGCACGCGCGGGCTTCGCGCATCAGCGTGCGCGTGACGGACTTCGACCGCGACGCGCTGCTGGTCGTGGAGGACGACGGACGTGGCTTCGACCCCCGCCGCACGGCGGACGACCGGTTCGGTCTGCGTCTGCTGTCGGATGCCGTCGCCGAGGCCGGGGGGACGCTCCGCGTCGACTCGTCGGCCGCCGGCACCCGGGTCGAGGTGCGGGTGCCGCTCGGGGTGCGGGTGCGCTGAGCCGCGGGGCGCGTCGAGTGCGTGGCCGGCCGGGCGCGTCGAGTGCGTGGCCTGAGGGAGTGCGCGGGTGCGAGTCCGCGGGTGCGTGCGCGAGTGCGCGGGTGCGTGCGCGAGAGCGGCGGCGGCGGTGATCCCCGGCGGTCAGTCCGCTGTCGCGGGCGGCTCGGCCGTCTGGACGGGGACCTGCACCGAGGTGACCGGGGCGTCCACGAGGCCGAGCAGGCTCACGGGCGAGGCTTCGGGGGCCGTGTCGTCCGGAAGCTCCTCCGCGCGCGAGCGCGGCCGCACCGGCTCGCCCGGCAGCCCCGCCCACTCGCTCGGTTCCTCGGGTCGCTGCACGAAAAGTCCCATGCAGGCATTCTGCGCCCGTTTCGACCGCCGCCGCTCCCCCGCGACGATTCGTCGCCTCCCGTCGCTCTCGCGACGGATCCGCGCGGCGGAACGGCGGCCGCGCTCGCCCTGACGGTCCGACCGGCGTCGACAACCGCCCACCGTGCGGGCAGCGCGAAAGCCCCGGAGATCTGCGCGATCACCGGGGCTTTTCACAAGCTGGGGTACCTGGACTCGAACCAAGAACAACGGAACCAGAAACCGCCGTGTTGCCAATTACACCATACCCCAATGGCTTCGAGCCGTAACTCGTGCCGAGGATCAAGCTTACGCGAGACGGGCCGGAGCGCAAAACCGGCGCCTCTGTCCGCGCGTCCCGGGCGCGTCCCGGCCGCGCCCCGCCCCCGTCCCAATAG
>NZ_QAJB01000387.1:0-1642 GCF_003061325.1 Microbacterium sp. HMWF026 | reverse complement strand
GACGTTGACATGGCCGTGCTGCGTCCGCGTCCGCGCAGGTCGGGCGCGATCAGCCGCGCGGTCGTCTCGCGCGCGAGCCACGCCCACGCGAGATGCGACGCCGTGACCCCGTGCACGAGCAGCCACGGGATGCCCTCGGCATCCGGATGCCACTCCCCCACCCGCAGGGTCCCGCCCGGGACGGGGATGTCGGTGTGGGCGATTGTGGACTCTCGGTCTGAGGGACCGATCGCGCCGGACGTGCTTCGCTCCTCGACGCCGTCGCCCGCGCCGTGGTCTTCGGCGCCGTCGGCTCCCTCTTTGTTCGGGGCGCCATCACCTCGCTCGTGCATGGGGGAATGCTGGCACGCTCACGCGCGCCGCGCACCGGCCCTTCGGAGCGTGGCGGTCCGGTCTCGACGACGGCGCCCGCTCCGGCGAGACAGCGCCAAAGCGCGAGTTGTCCCCCTGATCGGGACTTCTCTCCGATGTCGGAGGTCCGCGATACCGTCACCGCATGACGGACTCCCGCGCGACTCTGGACCGGCCGCTGCCGGGTCGTCCGTCACGCGCGTTCCCCCCGAACGCAGGGTTCGATCGCTACCCGGATGCCGTGTTCTCCCCCGACCGCTTGTTCGAACTTCCGCCCCTCAACGAGGACGAGCTGCGGCTCGACGCCGACACCGCGTGGGCGCGACAAGGCGTGGACGAGTGGGCGCCGTGGCCTGAGTTCGACGAGGAATGGCCGGTGAGCCACGACCTGGGTGGGCTGTTCCCCTCCGGGGCTGAGCGTGGCGGGTTCGGACGTGACCAGTCTGGGCGTGCCGGGACCGAGCCTGCCGGGACCGAGCCTGCCGCACTGGGCCTCGCCGCACCCGAAGCCCATCCGAGCGACAGCGCACCGCCCGAAGCCCCCGCACCCGACTCCCCCGATGCGCATCTGGCAGCACTCGAGGCCGTCGCCGTCCAGCGTCGCCGCGCGACCGCCGAGGAGTATCGACTGATCGCGCTCATCCTCGACGACGCGGTCGCCCACCCCGAGCCGTGGGTGGGCCCCGACCCGACGCTCGATCTCGCATGGGACGACGCGCGGGGGCGTTCGGTCACGGCGGTGAGGCGTGATCGCCTCGACATGGCCGAGCGCGCCGCGGTGGCCGAGGTCGCGGTGCGTCTTCGTCTGTCCGAGCAGACGGTGCGGGTCCGCGCGAGCCAGGCCCGTACGCTGCAGGAGCGCACTCCCGTGTCATGGCGGACGTTCGTCGACGGGCGCACGTCCGAACGGCACGCGATCGAGACCGCTCGCCTCGCTTCGTCGCTCCCCCTTGACGACCCCGCCTCGTGGATGGCGTTCGACAACGGCGCCGCCGAGCGCGCGCAACGCCTGACACCCGCCCGTTTCTCGGTGGCGGCACGCGCCCTGCGCGAACGGGTGCACGCGGAATCGATCGACGAGCGCCATCGCCGTGCGGCGCGCGACCGCGGGGTGTGGGTGACGGCCGAGCTCGACGGTATGGCCACGCTGAGTGCCCTGATGCCCGCTGATCGCGCGCACGCGGCCATGTCGACCCTGGATCGGGGCGCTCGTCACCTCGCCACGGCGCCCGGCGAGGATCGCACACTCGCACAGCTGCGCGCCGACATCATGTCCGACCTGCTCGTCACC
>NZ_QAJB01000040.1:0-16298 GCF_003061325.1 Microbacterium sp. HMWF026 | reverse complement strand
GCCGTACCCGCCGCCCCGACCGTAGCCGTTGCCGCCCCAGTCGTCGGGGCGGGACTGCTCGATGTCGCGCTGTGCGATCTGCAGAGCCTCGGATGCCAGCGACCCGGCCCGCCGTGCGGTGGCGAGCACCGTGTCGCGCTGATCCTCGGCGACGGGGCCGAGGGGGAGGCCGGCGCGCAGGCGCTCGGCCTCGACGAAACGGGTCCGCGCGTCGGCGCCGATCCAGCCGCGGTGGCCGGTGATCAGGCCGCGTGCCACGGCGAGCTGGCGGTCGGCGTCGTCGATCGCGTGCTCGACCTGCTCCTGCGAGGGCACGGGTCGTGCGGCGCGCTCGCGCGCGAGATCCAGGTCGGCGTTCGCCTGGCGCAGAGACGACAGGGCCGCGAAGGGATCGCTGCGCGTGCCCGAGGCGGGCAACGCGGTCAGCGCCTGCTGCAGGGTCGTCATCGCCCGCGTGACGGCGGGCGTCTGGGCGCCGCGGCGGGCCTCGACGAGATCGTTGCGCGAGTCATCGACCACCGCGGCGAGCGTCGACTCCGCGCGCAGGGCCTCGATCTCGAAGGTGTCCACGGCATCCAGAAGGGATTCGGCGCGGCGCACGGCCTCGGTGGCCGCCTCGAGGGCGACCGACGCCTGCTCGCGTTGCCCGGCCTCGCGGCGCCGCTCCGACACCGCGGCGGTGTGCACGGCGAAGTCGAGCAACTGCTCGATCTCGTCGGGGTTGCCGCCGATCTGCGCGAGCGCCGAGTCGCTGTAGCGGCGCGACAGGCGCTCGACGACCTCGCGCGCGTTGGGGATGCGCTCGGCGAGGCGTTCGCGATCGGCCCGCACGCGCGCGAGCGTCTCGGGGGCGCGGCGCACCGCGTCGATCTTGGGCTGGAGCACCTGCGTCCGCTCTTCGAGCAGGTCCTCGGCCCAGTCCGAGAGTTGGATGATCCGCGCGTTGCGCGTGCGCAGCTCTTCTTTGGTGTCGGGAATCACGTCGTGGTTCAGCTGGTGCAGCTGGAACGCCTCGGCGAGGTGCGTGCGGACCGAGTCGAGCGCGGCGGCGAGGTCTTCGGTGGCCTTGTCTCCGAGCTCGGCGCGGGCGAAGTCGAGCTCGTCCGAGGTGAGTCGCACGCGCTCGTCGGCGGCGACGATCGCCAACTCCGCCCGGCGTGCCAGATCGGCATCCGCCGCGTCCTGTTCTTCGCGCTTCCTCTTGCCCCAGAAACCGGCCATGGCTCGATCCTAGGCGGCGTGCTCGCGCCGGTCGCCGTGTGTTCGCTGCGGGCGCGCCCCGGCGCTTTCGGATTGCGGCCGCCTCGCAGGTCACGAACGGGTAACACGGATAACATGAGCGGTGTATGCCTGTTCGCAGGCCGGCGTCCGTACGGGCGTCGCACCCGACAGATGGAGATTCTTCGTGGCAAATCCGCTCGAGAGACTGCTGCGCGCCGGCGAAGGCCGCATCCTGCGTCGCCTGCAGGGCGTGGTGAAGGCGACCGGGGCGCTCGAAGAGGACTACGAGCAGCTCACCGACGACGAACTGCGCAACGAGACCATCGAGCTGCGTGCCCGCTACGAGGCCGGCGAGACGCTCGACCAGCTCATGCCCGAGGCGTTCGCCGCCGTCCGCGAGGCGGCCAAGCGCACGCTCGGACAGCGCCCGTACGACGTGCAGATCATGGGCGGCGCGGCCCTGCACCTCGGCAACATCGCCGAGATGAAGACCGGTGAGGGCAAGACCCTGACCGCGGCCCTGCCCGCCTACCTGAACGCGATCGCCGGCAAGGGCGTGCACGTCATCACGGTGAACGACTTCCTCGCGAGCTACCAGTCCGAGCTCATGGGTCGTGTCTACCGCGCCCTCGGCATGACGACGGGGACGGTCGTCTCGGGGCAGACCCCCGAAGTCCGCCGCGAGCAGTACGAGGCCGACATCAGCTACGGCACGAACAACGAGTTCGGCTTCGACTACCTGCGCGACAACATGGCCTGGCGCAAAGAGGACCTCGTCCAGCGCGGCCACTTCTTCGCGATCGTCGACGAGGTCGACTCGATCCTCATCGACGAGGCGCGTACCCCGCTGATCATCTCGGGCCCGGCATCCGGCGAGGCCAACCGCTGGTTCGCGGAGTTCGCCAAGCTCGCCCGCACCCTCGAGGCCGGCGTCGACTACGAGGTCGACGAGAAGAAGCGCACCATCGGCGTGCTCGAGCCCGGCATCGAGAAGGTCGAGGACTACCTCGGCATCGACAACCTGTACGAGTCGGCCAACACCCCGCTCATCTCGTTCCTCAACAACTCGATCAAGGCCATCGCGCTGTTCAAGCGCGACACCGACTACGTCGTCATGAACGACGAGGTCATGATCGTCGACGAGCACACCGGTCGCATCCTGGTCGGACGCCGCTACAACGAGGGCATCCACCAGGCGATCGAGGCGAAAGAGAACGTGCCGGTCAAGGCCGAGAACCAGACCCTCGCCACCGTCACGCTCCAGAACTACTTCCGCCTCTACGACAAGCTCTCGGGCATGACCGGTACCGCCGAGACCGAGGCGGCCGAGTTCATGTCGACGTACAAGCTCGGCGTCGTGCCCATCCCCACCAACAAGCCGATGGTGCGCAAGGACCAGCCCGATCTCGTCTACAAGAACGAGACGGCGAAGTTCGCCCAGGTGGTCGAGGACATCGTCGAGCGCCACGAGAAGGGGCAGCCCGTCCTCGTCGGCACCACGAGCGTCGAGAAGAGCGAGTACCTCTCGCGCCTGCTGGCGAAGAAGGGCGTGCGCCACGAGGTGCTCAACGCCAAGAACCACGCGCGCGAGGCCGAGATCGTCGCCCGCGCCGGTCGCCTGGGGGCGGTCACGGTGGCCACCAACATGGCCGGTCGTGGAACCGACATCATGCTCGGCGGCAACGCCGAGTTCCTCGCCGTGCAAGAGATGAAGGCGAAGAACCTCGACCCGGTTGAGACGCCCGAGGCGTACGAGGCCGAGTGGGACGGCGTCTACCAGGGCGTGCGCGACACCGTGGCCGAAGAGGCCGCGAAGGTCACCGAGGCGGGCGGTCTCTACGTGCTCGGCACCGAGCGCCACGAGTCCCGTCGCATCGACAACCAGCTGCGCGGTCGCTCCGGCCGTCAGGGCGACCCGGGCGAGAGTCGCTTCTACCTGTCGCTCACCGATGACCTGATGCGCCTGTTCCAGTCGGGAGCGGCCGAGGCGATCCTCGCCCGCACGAACTTCCCCGACGACGTCGCGATCGAGTCGGGCCTGGTGTCGCGCGCGATCAAGAGCGCTCAGTCGCAGGTCGAGGCCCGCAACGCCGAGATGCGCAAGAACGTCCTCAAGTACGACGACGTGCTCAACCGCCAGCGCGAGGCCATCTACGCCGACCGTCGCCATATGCTGCAGGGCGATGACATCGCCGACCGCGTGCAGCACTTCATCGAGGACGCCATCACCGCCGTCATCGACGACCACACCGGATCGGGTCACACCGAGTCTTGGGACTTCGACGCCCTGTGGACCGAGCTGAAGACGCTGTACCCGGTGAGCGTGACGATCGACGAGGTCGTCGCCGAGGCGGGTGGCAACAAGGGCCGCATCACGCCCGAGGGCCTCAAGCGCGAGATCATCTCGGACGCGCGCATCGCGTACGAGAACCGCGAGAAGACCCTCGGCGAGCAGGCCCTGCGCGAACTCGAGCGTCGCGTGGTGCTGCAGGTGCTCGACCGCCGCTGGCGCGAGCACCTCTACGAGATGGACTACCTCAAGGACGGCATCGGCCTGCGCGCGATGGCCCAGCGCGACCCGCTCATCGAGTACCAGCGCGAGGGTTACCAGATGTTCCAGTCGATGATGGGACAGATCAAGGAAGAGTCCGTCGGCTTCCTCTACAACCTCGAGGTCGAGGTGCGCAGCGTCGACGGCGAGCCCGCGGCGCAGGTCGAGGCGAAGGGCCTCGCGCCGACCCCCGTCGAGACGCAGCGTCTGGAGTACTCCGCCGCGAACGACGCCGGAGAGGTCGAGGTGCGCAACGACCGCGGCCAGGTGCAGGCGGCCGCGACCAACCGTCTGCGGCAGGCTCAGCCCGCCCCATCGGCCGAGCCCGCGGGGGCCCGCGGAGCCTTCGGGCAGCGCACGGACGTCGCCGAGCAGCCCGAGGCGTCCAACCGCGCCGACCGCCGCGCCGCGAAGAAGAAGTAAGAACCGCAGAGAACGGATGCCGTGTCCCCGCCGGGGCACGGCATCCGTCGTCTTCCGAAGCCGCGGTGGGCGGGACGGACCGGTCCACCGGGTGTCGATTGGCCGTTCCGGGCCGGGGATATCCTGAACCGATGAGCCCGCTGCGCCCCCTCGATCAGTCGTCGAAGCTGAAGGACGTCCTCTACGAGATTCGCGGGGAGGCCCTCGTCGAGGCCGATCGGCTCGAGGCCGAGGGGCACGCGATCCTCAAGCTCAACACGGGCAACCCGGCGATCTTCGGCTTCGAGGCGCCGCACCAGATCGTGCGCGACATGATCGCGTCGGTGCCGAACGCCCACGGATACAGCGACAGCCGCGGCATCCTGTCGGCGCGCCGCGCCGTGGTGTCGCGCTACGAGCAGGAGCCCGGCTTCCCGCACCTCGACCCCGACCACGTCTTCCTCGGCAACGGCGTCTCCGAGCTGATCACCATGACGATGCAGGCGCTGCTCGACGAGGGCGACGAGGTGCTCATCCCCGCCCCGGACTACCCGCTGTGGACGGCGATGACGAGCCTGGGCGGCGGCACGCCCGTGCACTACGTGTGCGACGAGCAGCGCGAGTGGCAGCCCGACCTCGAGGACATCCGCTCGAAGATCACCCCGCGCACCAAGGCGATCGTCGTGATCAACCCCAACAACCCCACCGGCGCGGTCTACTCGCGCGAGGTGCTCGAGGGCATCGCCGCGATCGCGCGCGAGCACTCGCTGCTCGTCCTCGCCGACGAGATCTACGACCGCATCCTCTTCGACGACGCCGTGCACATCCCGATGGCGACGGTCGCGCCCGATCTGCTGGTGCTGACCTTCAACGGCCTGTCCAAGACGTACCGCGTCGCCGGCTACCGCTCGGGGTGGCTGGCGATCACCGGCCCCAAGTCGCACGCGCAGGGTTTCCTGCACGGCATCAACCTGCTGGCATCCACGCGTCTGTGTCCCAACGTGCCCGCGCAGTTCGCCGTGCAGGCTGCCCTGTCGGGGGTGCAGTCGATCGACGCGCTCATCGCGCCCACGGGTCGTCTGCACGAGCAGAGGGATGCCGCCTGGGAGGGCCTCGAGGCGATCCCGGGGGTCTCGTGCGTCAAGCCGCGCGGGGCTCTGTACGCCTTTCCGCGGTTCGACCCCGAGGTGTACGAGATTCCGGATGACGCCAAGTTCGTCCGCGATTTCCTCGTCGCCGAGCACGTGCTGCTGGTGCAGGGCTCGGGGTTCAACTGGCCGGCGACCGACCACGTGCGCATCGTGACGCTGCCCGAGGCCCGCGTCATCAGCGACGCGATCGAGCGTCTCGGGAACTTCTTGGCGTCCTGGCGGGCGTAGCCGACGAGGCGCGGGGCTTCAGCACGTCCCCCCGTGCGTGGGTCCGCAGTCCCGCGCTCGCTGACGTCGATTCAGCCTCGGTCGGATCGATCGGTCCGATGCGCATCCCCACGGCGGGAGGACCAGTCCGTGACCACGGTCGCGACGCTCCAGAGCATCAGAGGCAGCACCGACAGCGGGCCGAGCCACCAGGTGGTCAGCTCGTGGCTCGCGGAGATCGCAGTGCCGGCCAGGAACCACGTCATCGAGACGGCGAAAGCGAAAGCGCGCCACGGCGAGAGCAGAACGCGCAGACGCGTTCGCAACGACGTGCGATAGTCCTCACCGCTCATGTGCACGCCCCCCGCCGGGAAGCGGGCGCAAGAGGGCGCGCATTCGTCGCGCAGCGTCCGCGACGTCGTCGGTGATGCGGTCGATCTGGGGGAAGGGTCATCGTCCGCTGCTCTCATGTCGGGGAACGGGCGCCATCGCCGGCGGTGGAGACCGAGGCGAGGAGAATCGGGGGAGGAGGCGGGGCGACGCCCCGCGGCCCGGCCCGGTCGCCTCACGGTTCTGTCGTGAGGGGACCGGGCCGGGAGCGCGTCACAGGACTCCGAGCGAGGTCACGCGCCAGCGACCGTCCAGCCCCTCGAGACGGAGGGCTACCGCGCGGGTCCGGACGCGGGTGGTGACGGTGACCGTCGCCTCGACCACGTGGTCGGCCGGCGAGGACACGTGAACGTTGCGGATCGCGTGCGTCGTGCGCAAGGCCGGGAGGCCGCGGGCGCTGCGCGCGCGAGCGGTCAGGTTCGCCCGGGCGACGACGGCGGAGTACACATCACCGGACAGCCAGCGCGCGAGCTGGTCCACCTCGCGGACGCCGGCGAGGACCTCGAGCACCCCGTGGGCGACCTGCACGGCGAAGGTGTCGGGCGGCGGCAGATCGGCGACGGATGTCTTCTGCCTGCCGAAGTCATCGGTGGATGCCGTGGCAATGCGCGCGGTGGCGACGCGGTCATGCGTCGGCGGGGTACGTGTGGTGGAGTCGGACATGGTTCCCTTCCGTCGGTGAGGTGCGGCACGCGAGCGGGGGTGACGCCGACAGTAGAGCGGTTCGCGCACACATGTTTATGTGTTCGCCGAGATGGGGGCGGGTTTCGGCGGGAGGGACGCCGCGAAACCGGGCGTGCGCTCAGCCATGGTGGGCATGCGTGTCACCGTGTCCCCCGTTCGGGGGGAACGGCGGCTTCGCCCGCCGTGCGGCCACCACCCGGGCGCAGCCCGCGGCCACCGGAATCAGTCCACCCGCGATCTCACCCGGTTCGGGAGAAGATCGCGGGTGTGTTCACGCGTTCGCTCACCCGCGCCCCGTGGCGAACGCCTCTCGACGGGGTCGCCGACGGGGCCGCCCCCTAGGCTGGAGGCGTGTCGACACTCAGTGAACTCGTCTACGCCCAGGGCCGCTCCAGCGAGGCGGACGTCGAGTGGCTGCACCGGCTCGCCGGCGACGGGCAGCTGCTGGCCGACCTGGCGTTCGCCGACATCGTCATCTGGGTGCCGACGCAGGACGACTCGTTCGTCGCCGTCGCGCACACCCGGCCCGGGGGAGCGGCGACGCTCTTCTACCGCGACATCGTGGGAGACCGGGTGCGTCCGCAGTGGCGCACGCAGGTGCGCGAAGCATTCCAGAGCGGACGCATCGTCGACTCGGCATCCCCCGACTGGTTCGAAGAGACGCCCACGCGCGTGCGCGCGGTCCCCATCGTCCGCGAGCTGTCGCGCGAGGGCCACGCGGTCACGACGGTCGGCGTGCTCACCCGTCATACCAACCTCGGCGAGACGCGCACACCGTCACGTCAGCAGATCACGTTCAACGACTGCGCCGACGACCTGTTCGGAATGATCTCGTCGGCGGAGTTCCCCGACCTGTCGGCGCCCACCGCTCCGCGCCGCGGCGCGCCCCGAGCCTCCGACGGCCTCATCCGGCTCGACGTCGACGGGATCACGACCTTCGCGAGCCCCAATGCGCTCTCGGCGTTCAACCGCATGGGCTTCGACGACGAGCTCGAGGGCGAGTCGCTCGCCGAGGTGACCGCCCGCATCCTCCCGGCGAAACGCCAGGACGTCGACGAGTCCCTGCCGGTCGTGGTCAGCGGTCGTGCGCCGTGGCGCGCCGACATGGAGGCCCGGGGCGTCCAGGTGTCACTGCGCACCATCCCGCTGCGCAATCGCGGCACGCGCATCGGCGCGATCGTGCTCAGCCGCGACGTGACCGAGATCCGCCACCAGGAGCAGGAGCTCATCACCAAGGACGCCACGATCCGCGAGATCCACCACCGGGTCAAGAACAACCTGCAGACGGTCGCATCCCTGCTGCGCATCCAGGCGCGTCGCACGCACTCCGACGAGGCGCGCGACGCCCTGACGCAGGCGATGCGCCGCGTGTCGGCCATCGCCGTCGTGCACGACACCCTCTCCGAGGGACTGGCGCAGAACGTCGACTTCGACGACGTCTTCGCCCGCGTGCTCAAACTCGTGGCCGAGGTCGCCGCAGCCCCGAACACCCGCGCGCGCACGCGCACGACCGGGCAGTTCGGCACCCTGCCGAGCCAATTCGCCACGCCGCTCGCCCTCGCGCTGACCGAACTCGTCACCAACGCGGTCGAGCACGGCCTCGCCGGGCAGGAGGGCGACGTCGAGATCGCCGCGGAGCGCTCGGGCGAGATGCTCGAGGTCAGCGTCCGCGACACCGGCGTGGGGCTGCCCGAGGGGCAGGTCGGACGGGGCCTGGGCACGCAGATCGTGCGCACCCTCATCCAGGGCGAGCTGGGCGGCACCATCGATTGGCACACGCTCATGGGCAGCGGTACCGAGGTCACGATCGAGATCCCGCTGCGCTACATCGGCGGCTCCGCGTCCTGAGACGTCGAACCCGGTGGCATCCGTTTCATTCCACGGATGCCACGGCCCGACGTCCGCGCGACGGCGCTGGGCGCGTCGCGCGGGCGCGGCTCGTGCGACCCGTGCTCGACGCCCCGACAACGCGAAGACGCCCACCCCGAGGGGCGGGCGTCTTCGCGGAATCCGGCGTCAGGACGCGCGGCGGGCGCGGGCGGCGCGGCGCTTGAGCGCGCGACGCTCGTCTTCGCTCAGGCCACCCCAGACACCCGAGTCCTGGCCGGACTCGAGGGCGTACTGCAGGCAGACCTCGGTGACGGTGCAGCGTGCGCAGACCGACTTGGCCTTCTCGATCTGGTCGACCGCGGGGCCGGTGTTGCCGACGGGGAAGAACAGTTCGGGGTCGACGGTCAGGCAGGCTGCTTTGTCGCGCCAATCCATAGGGGTGCTCCTTGTAACAGAATTTTCGACGATTCGGCACCGGGATTCGGGTCCGGTACCCTGGTGGGAACGCGAGCGATTGCTCGCCCCACTTCGCTGTGGGAGCACACGGCTTCTTCCATGCTCCCATAGCGATTCCGCCTGATCAAGAGGTAACCGGTAGGTTTCCGGAACGTAACGGCGCAGCCGCGCTCGCCGGGGAGGCTTTCCGATGCCCATTCGTCTGGCGGCCGCCGCTCTGCTGGGACTCGAGGCTCTCGGCATCCTGGCCCTCGCGGGCTGGCAGACCGTCGCGCTCATCGGCGGCGACACCGATTCGGTCGTCAGCTCGATCGCGCTCATCGTGCTCACCGTGATCGGGGCGGCCATCGTCGGCGCTTTCGCGGTCGCGACCGCGCGCGACGTGTCGGCGGGACGATCGGGCGGGATCGTGACCCAGCTGCTCATCCTGTCGGTGGCGATCGGCGCCGTCACGGGGGAGTGGGCCTCGCCGGGGATCGCGGTCCTCATCGCCGTCCCCGCCGTCATCGGACTCGTGCTGCTCGTGCTCGCCGTGCGCGCGGGTGCCCCGCGCCGTCGCGACGAGGACTGACACGACGACAGACCCCGCCGGCGCTGACGCGGGGCGGGGTCTGTCGCTGCGGCGGGTCAGGCCGCCGCGAGGCCGAGCGTCTTGCGCAGGCGGGCGACGTGGCCGGTGGCCTTGACGTTGTAGAGCGCCTCGATGATCGCGCCCTCTTCGTCGACGACGAAGGTCGAGCGCAGGACGCCCGTGATCGTCTTGCCGTAGTTCTGCTTCTCGCCCCAGGCGCCGTAGGCCTCGTGCACGGTGTGGTCGGGGTCGCTCAGCAGCGGGAACGTCAGACCGTCGCTGTCGCGGAAGGCGCGCAGCTTCTCGGGGGTGTCGCGCGAGATGCCGAGAACCGTGTAGCCGGCGCCCTGCAGCGAGGCGAGGCTGTCGCGGAAGTCGCAGGCCTGCGTCGTGCACCCGGGCGTCTGGGCGGCGGGGTAGAAGTACAGGATCACGCGCCGACCCCGGAAATCGCTCAGCGAGACGGGGTGCTCGTCCTGATCCATCAGGGTGAAGTCGGGTGCGGCGGAGCCGGGTTCGAGGTTCGTCACCCCTCCAGCCTAGAACGCTCGATGCCCTGGAACGTCGTGAGCAGCCGCTGCAGCGAGTCCAGCCGGGCCGCCGCACCAGGACCGAGGCGCCCCGACTCGACGGCCTCGATGATCGCGCAGTCGGGGGCGTCGGGCAGGTGCGTGCAGCCGCGTGGGCAGTCCTCTGCGGCCTCGGCCAGATCGGTGAACGCCCCCAGGACGTGGGCGGGATCGACGTGGCCCAGACCGAACGAGCGGACGCCGGGGGTGTCGATCACCCACCCGGTGCCGGCCGGTCCGCGATAGCGCAGCGACACCGCCGACGACGAGGTGTGCCGACCGCGGCCCGTGACGGTGTTGACGTGTCCGGTCGCCCGCTCCGACCCGGTGAGGGCGTTCACCAGGGTCGACTTGCCGACGCCCGAGTGCCCGACGAACACGGTCGCGTGCCCCGCGAGCGCTTCTCCGATCGCCTCGAGCGGCATGCGGCCCTGCGCGCTCGTGAACACGCGCAGGTCGATGCCGTCGAAGTGCGACAGGAACTCGGTCGGATCGGCCAGGTCGGTCTTGGTGACGACGAGCAGGGGGCGGATGCCGGCATCCAGCGCCGCGACGAGGTACCGGTCGACGAGGCGTTCGCGCGGCTCGGGGTCGGCTGCCGCGACGACGACGAGCATCTGGTCGGCGTTGGCGACGATGACCCGCTCGACCTGATCGGTGTCGTCGGCGCTGCGACGCAGCAGAGAGGTCCGGTCCTCGATGCCGACGATGCGCCCCAGGGTGCCCTCGTCGCCGGAGAGATCGCCGACCACGCGGGCGCGGTCGCCGTTGACGATGGGCTGCTTGCGCAGTTCGCGGGCGCGGGTGGCCAGCACGCGGCGCTCATCCGGCCCGTCCTCGTCGACGAGCACGGTGTAACGCCCCCGGTCCACACCCAGGACGCGCGCGATCTGCGCGTCCGCGTGCGCGGGGCGCCGCTTGGTGCGCGGGCGGTTGGCCTTGGGGTTGGGGCGGACGCGGATCGAGGACTCGTCGTAGGCGAGGTCGTCGTTGTCGTCCGCGTCGTCGAGCCAGCTCACGGGCGGTCCGTGGCATCCATCCCCAGCATGCCCCGCCACAGGGTGGCGAACTGGGGAAGGGTCTTGGCGGTGGTGCCGATGTCGTCGATCCGCACGCCGGGGACCTTCAAGCCGATGAGGGCGCCGGTGGTGGCGAGGCGGTGGTCGTGGTGCGCCTTCCACTCGCCGCCGTGCAGGGGCTGCGGGACGATGCGGATGCCGTCCTCGAGCTCGTGCGCCTCGCCGCCGATCGAACGCAGGTTGCCGACGAGCGCGGCGATGCGGTCGGTCTCGTGACCGCGGATGTGGCCGATGCCGTGCAGGACCGTGGGGCCGTCCGCGAAGGCGGCGAGACCGAAGAGCGTGGGCGCGAGTTCTCCGGCGGCCGACAGGTCGAGATCGACGCCCAGGATGCCGTCGTCGCCGGCGGCGACCGTCAGGGCACCGCCGCGGCGACTGACCCGCGCGCCCATCTCGGCGAGGATGTCGACCAGCAGGGCCCCGGGCTGGGTGCTGTGCAGCGGCCACCCCGTGACGGTGACGGACCCGCCGGCCACCATCGCCGCGGCCAGGAACGGAGCGGCGTTAGACAGATCGGGCTCGATCGCGACGTCTTTGCTGCGGACCGGACCGGCGGGCACGATCCATTCGCCCGGCGCCGGCCGTTCGACGTGGATGGCGCGATGCGCGAGGGACTCGACGGTCATGTCGATGTGCGGGATGCTCGGCAGGCGCGAGCCGACGTGCCGCAGGCGCAGGCCCACGTCGAAGCGCGCCGCCGCGAGCAGGAGTCCCGAGACGAACTGGCTCGACTGACTCGCGTCGATCTCGACCTCTCCGCCGCGGACGTGCCCGTGACCGCGCACCGAGAAGGGCAGGGCCCAGTGGCCGCCGTCGTCGATGTCGACGCCGACGTCGCGCAGGGCGCGGATCATCGCGCCCATCGGGCGGTGCAGGGCGCTCTCGTGGGCGGTGACGTGCACGTCGCCGCGCGCGAGCCCGGCGAGCGGCGCGATGAAGCGCATGACGGTCCCGGCCTGGCCGCAATCGACCGTGGTGCCGCCGGTGAACGTCGCGGGCGGGGTGACCTGCAGGTCGGGGCCGAACAGGGAATCGGTCTCGAGCTCGTCGATCCCCACGCCGAGGGCGCGCAGGGCATCGACCATGCGCGCGGAATCGTCGGAGTGCAGGGGGGCTCGCAGGATGCCGGGGCCGTCGGCGATCGCGGCGAGGATGAGCTCGCGGTTGGTGAGGGACTTCGAACCCGGCACCGTGAGGGTGGCATCCACCGCTGCGGCGGCGACGGGCGCGTCCCACTCGCCGCGAGGAGTGGCGGCCGAAGGGGAATACCCGAGTGCAGTCATCGGTTCCTAGCCTACTGAAAGGGGACGACACGTGACCGCACTTCTGGAGCGAGACCGCACCGTCGCAGCCATCCCGGTGGCCGTGACGGGGCGCGACGTAGACTTGCGCCCGATGAACGACACCGCAGACGCGACGGAGCCCCGCGCACAGTTCGAAGAGCAGGCCCTGCCCTTCATGGATCAGCTCTACGCGGCGGCCATGCGCATGACGCGCAATCCCGCCGACGCGGCCGACCTCGTGCAGGAGACCTTCGTTAAGGCCTTCGGCTCGTGGGCGTCCTTCACGCAGGGCACGAACCTCAAAGCGTGGCTCTACCGCATCCTGACGAACACGTACATCAACACGTACCGCAAGAAGCAGCGCGAGCCGTACCAGAGCGCGATCGACGACCTCGAGGACTGGCAGCTCGGCGGCGCCGAGTCCACCACCGCCTCGAGCGCCCGCTCGGCCGAGGCCGAGGCGATCGATCACATGCCGGCATCCGTCGTCAAGGACGCCCTGCAGTCGATCCCCGAGGATTTCCGGATGGCGGTGTACCTCGCCGACGTCGAGGGCTTCGCCTACCAGGAGATCGCCGACATCATGAAGACCCCCATCGGCACGGTCATGAGCCGTCTGCACCGCGGACGACGCCTTCTTCGTGACCTGCTGTCGGACTACGCCAAGGAGCGCGGCATCCACACCGCGACGGGAGAGAAGAAATGAGCGACTGCGGCTGCGACAAGGCACGACGCGACCTCGAGGAGTACCTGCGCAACGAGGTCTGCAAGACCGAGGCGAAGGACATCCGCGAGCACCTGGAGAACTGCCCCGGATGCCAGGACGAGGCGCACGTCGCCCGGACCCTGACCGAGGTCGTCGCCCGGGCGTGCAAGGAGACGGCGCCCGAGGAACTGCGCGACCAGGTGCTCTCGCGCCTGCGCGCCATCCAGGCCACCCACTGACCGTCGCCGTCACCGTGTGACGGATCGCCGGGCGCGTGTCGGGGGTCGTCCGTAGGGTGGAGCCATGGCATCCATCGACCCTCTGACGTTGCCCCTCGACGACACCTCCGCGGCGGATCTCGCCGCGCACGGCCTCGACTACGCCCGCGTGGATGCCGACGGCCCCGGCTTCCGCCCGTTCCAGCGGGCCGTGGCGCGGGGATTCCTCGGCGCCGAGTCCAGCGACGACGAAGCCGAGAACGCCCGCCTGACGCTGCGCACGCGTCGTCTGACCGGGGTCTTCGACCGCAGTGCGATCGAGCCCGAGGTGCCCGTCGGCACCGTCGACTCCTGGGTGGCACCGCTCACGACCTCGCCGGGGCGCCAGCTCGACATGTGGTCGATCAGCGCCGTCACGGTGGCACCCACGCACCGTCGTCGCGGCATCGCCCGCGCGATGCTGGGCGGCGAACTGCGGACGGCCGCCGCGGCGGGCGCCGCCGTCGCCGGTCTCACGGTGACCGAAGCCACGATCTACGGACGCTGGGGATTCTCGCCGGCGACGTGGGCATCGGACGTCGTCGTCGACACGCGCCGCGCCCGTTGGGCCGGGCCGACGGCGCCCGGGCGGCTGGACTTCGTGCCGCGGGAGGGTCTCGCCGAGCGCATCTCGGCGGTGCACGAGCGCGTCCGGGTCCAGCGCCCCGGCTCCGTGCCCGGGTGGGACGGCCGTTGGCGCGGACTGGCGGGCACCGCCCCCGGCGACAAAGAGGCCGAGAAGGTGCGCGCCGTCGTCTACCGCGACACCGAGGGGGTGGAGCGCGGCATCCTCGTCTACACGATCGCCGAGGCGGAGTCGTTCAGCGCGCACGAGCTGAACGTGCGCGCGCTCTTCGCCGACGGGGGCGAGGCGACCGCCGCGCTGTGGCGTTTCGCGATCGAGCTCGACCTCGTCGCGCAGGTCAAGGCGTGGCTGCAGCCGCCGGTCCCGCCGGTGCAGTGGATGGTGGTCGACCGACGGGCCGTGACCGCGACCCTCACCGATCACCAGTGGCTGCGCGTGCTCGACGTGCCGAAGGCGCTGGCCTCCCGCCAGTACAGCGCGCCCCTCGACGTCGTGCTGCGGGTCGGCGACCCCCTCGGGTTCGCCGAGGGCGACTGGCACGTGCGCGTCGACGACGACGGAGAAGCTCGCGTTGAGCGGGCCGGCGACGTGCCCGCCGAGGTGGTGACGGGCGGGGTGAACGCGCTCGGATCCCTGCTGCTCGGCGGAGTGCGCGCGAGCGAGCTGGCCGAATCGGGTGCGCTCGTCGGGCCGGCGCACGCGCTCGCGGCGATCGACCGTTCCTTTGCGCCCGCTATGACTCCGCTGCTCGACATCTGGTACTGATCCCGCCGCGGCGGCTTTGCTCATAGGCTTGCGCCGATGTCCGAAACAGCCCCGCCTCCGGCCGAAGAGCGCACCCCGTCGAGGTGGGGCGTGGTCGCGTCGTTCGCGCGCCACTACCTCGCCCGCAACCCCGTCGCCGTGGCCACGGCGGTCCTCGTGCTCACCGCCGCGGCCGCCACGGGGTCGCTGTGGAACGACGAGGGCGCCCTCGTCTGGGGCGCCGGACCCCTGGCGACGTTCGCCAGTGGCCGGTGGTGGACGCTGCTGACCGCGCTCGTCGTGCCGGACTCGACCGTCGACGCGGTGTCGTCCGTCGCGCTCGCCGTGACGGTGCTCGCCTACGCCGAGCGCCTGCTGGGGTCGCGACGCACGGCCATCGTGCTGGGGGCTGTCGGCTTCTCGGGCCTGCTGCTGGGCATCGGCTTCCACGCCGCCGCCTGGGCGCTGACCGATCTGCGACCGGTGGTGGCCGCCGAGGTGCCCGTGCTCGACCCGACGACCCCGATCGCCGGGGCCGTCATGGCCGCATCGGCCCTCGCCCCCACCCTGTGGCGGCGCCGGGTGCGGCTGGTCGGCTTCGCCTTCCTGGCGCTGTTCGCGCTCTACGCGGGCGACGCCGACAGCTGGTACCGCCTCACCGCGGCGGTCATCGGCCTGATCGTGGGCGCCATCCTCGCGCGGGGACGCGAGCGTCGTTCGTGGCACCGCAGCTCTGCCCGAGAGACCCGGACGCTGTTGGCCATGCTCGTGGCCGTCGTCGGCTCCGGCCCCATCGTCGCCCTGATCAGCGGCGGCGGACGAGGGCCGCTGTCGCTGGTGGTCGACGCGTACACGCAGTACGACGACGAGCTGCTCGCGCAGTGCGGGTCGGTTGCGGCATCCGTGTGCGACGAACAGGTCGCGCTGCTGATGACGCGCGGGGCCGGCCCCGCGCTGCTCGCCATCGTTCCGCTCGTCCTGCTGCTGGTCGCGGCGTGGGGTCTTCGCCAGGGCAGACGGGCGGCATGGGCCGTCGCGGTCTTCGTCCTCGTCGCGTCGGCCGTCCTGCCGATCGTGTCGCTGCTGGACGGGCGCCTGCGCATCGATCCCTGGGTCGACGGCAGCGGCGCCGAGTACGTGCTGTGGGCCCTCGCGTCGATCGTCATCCCCCTCGTCCTGGCGGCGGCGCTGGTGGTGGCTCGCGCTCGTTTCACGGTCCGAGCGACGACGAGGGCCGCCCGCACCGTCGCGGTCGTGGTGGGCACCGCCTTCGTCGTGTGCGCCACGACCCTGTTCGTCGTCGAGTCGATCGGCCGGCGCGTCTTCGATCGCGAGGTCTCGGTCGCCGACCTCGTCCTGTTGACACTCCGTCGCTTCCTGCCCCCGGCCTTCACCCATCCCGGCGGTTCGCCCGCCTTCCCGCACAGCGGGCCGGCGCTCTTCGCCTACCAGTGGATCGGCGTGCTGTTCTGGGCGGTCGTGGTCGCGGCGATCCTCTGGCTCTACCGCCGGATCCAGCGTCCCGACGTCGACGGCGACGATCTCTACCGCGACCTGCTGCGGCGGGGGAGTGACACGCTCGGCTTCCTCGGGACGTGGGAGGGCAACCGC
>NZ_QAJB01000386.1:0-3881 GCF_003061325.1 Microbacterium sp. HMWF026 | reverse complement strand
CGGGTGGGCGCTGCTGTGGCTGCTCGTGGCCATGCCGACGGTGTTCGTGTCGCAGCTTCTCATCGCCTTCTTGATCCGGGCTCGCGCCGCGGTGCGCTCGACGCGCGCGGTGTCGTGGCGAGACGCCGGTGGCGTCGCACTGTGGCAGGCGGTGATCGTCGCCCTCGGCTTCTTCGACTCGCGCGTCTTCTTCCCGCTGCTCGTGCTGTCGGTGGTCGGGGCCCTCGTGCTGTTCTGGTCGTCGCTCTCGCAGCTCTGGAACGAGGCGCGCGGCGCGGTGACCGTCCTGCACACGTCCGACGGCACGGCGTACATCCCGCCGGTGCGAGAACCGTCCGCGGAACGCCCCGCGGGGCGGGCCGACGGCGACGTGATCGTCGTGTCCGAGGTGCGACGACCCGAGTGAGGCGTGCGCCGCTCGGCGCTGCGCGGGCCGATGGCCCGTTTTGGAGCCTCGGGGTCGCCGTGGCAGAATAGACGATCGTGCCCTGACCGGCTCTGCCTCAGGGGAGTCCGCCGCATCCCGCGGCCTCGGGCACGCCTCACCTTTTCCCCTTTTATCGTGCGATCGACCTGTGGCGGTCGCAGGAAGTGATGATCATGCAGATCCTCGACTCCGTCGACGCGGCCTCGCTGCGCTCCGACATCCCCGCCTTCGCCCCCGGCGACACCGTCAAGGTGCACGTCAACATCACCGAAGGCAACCGCTCGCGTATCCAGGTGTTCCAGGGCGTCGTCATCGGCCGCTCGGGCGACGGCGTGCGCGAGACCTTCTGCGTCCGCAAGGTCAGCTTCCAGGTCGGCGTCGAGCGCACCTTCCCGGTCCACAGCCCCGTGATCGACCACATCGAGGTCGTCACGCGCGGTGACGTGCGTCGCGCCAAGCTGTACTACCTGCGCAGCCTCCGTGGCAAGAAGGCCAAGATCAAGGAGAAGCGCGACCGCTGAGTCGACTCTCTCGAACGCCCCGTGGGTCTCACCCGCGGGGCGTTCGGCGTTTTCGCGGCGTCACGGTCACGGCATCCGGCCCGGGTGTGCGACCCTGGTTCGTGCGGTTTCCCGATGCGCGGGCGACCCGACGAAGGAACACATGAGCGACCAGACCGCCTCCACCCCGGATGCCGCGGCATCCACTCCCACCGGGCGGCGTCGCCGCGGATGGGGCGCCTTCTTCCGCGACCTGCTCGTGATCGTCGTGATCGCGCTGCTGGTGTCGTTCCTGGTGAAGACGTTCGTGGTGCGCTCGTTCTACATCCCGTCGGCGTCGATGGAGAACACGCTGATGGTCAAGGACCGCATCCTGGTCGACGAGCTGACACCGCGCTTCGGTTCGTACGAGCGTGGTGACGTCGTGGTCTTCCGCGACCCGGGCGGATGGCTCGACCCGAAGCCCACCGCACAAACCGTGTCGCCGATCTCCGAGGGCGTCGACTGGGTGCTCTCGCTCTTCGGTCTCGCCGCGCCCGACAGCGACGACCACCTCATCAAGCGGGTCATCGGCGTCGAGGGCGATCACGTCGTCTGCTGCAACGCACTGGGCCAGACCACGGTCAACGATGTGCCCATCGACGAGAGCTACGTGCGACTTGCGCCAGGAGCCACGGCGCCGTCGCCGGTGCCGTACGACGTCACCGTCCCCGAGGACTCGCTGTGGGTGATGGGCGACAACCGCAACAGCTCGCGCGACTCGCGCTACAACCAGGACCAGCCGACGAAGGGCTTCGTCCCGGTCGAGAACGTCGTGGGTCGCGCCTTCGTCATCACCTGGCCGTTCGACCGCTTCGGGCTCATCGACTTCCACCACGAGGTGTTCGCGGGGGTCCCCGCGCCGGCGGCGAAGTGATCGAACCCACCCTCACCCTCGAACGCCGCGCGCTCAAGCAGCACGCGATCATCATCGCGTGCGATGAGGTCGGTCGCGGCGCCCTCGCGGGACCGGTGGCCGTGGGCGCGGCCGTCATCGATCCCGCGCGATCACGCAAGCGCGTGCCCGCAGGCCTTCGCGACTCCAAGCTCGTCCCCGAGGCGCGCCGACCCGAGGTGGCCGCCCGAGCCGCGGCCTTCGTGCAGCACAGCGCGGTGGGCTGGGCCAGCTCTGTCGAGATCGACGAGATCGGCATCATCCGCGCCCTCGGGCTCGCCGCGGTCCGTGCGATCGCCGATCTGCGCGCTCACGGCGTCGTCCCCGAAGAGGCTTTGGTGATCCTCGACGGCAACCATGACTACATCACCCCGGCGGGGGAGCCCGGCCTCACGGTCACGCCCATCGTCAAGGCCGACCGGGACTGCGCGAGTGCGGCCGCGGCATCCGTCATCGCCAAGGTGGCCCGCGACACCCTGATGACCGGTCTGCACGACGACCTGCCCGCGTACGGCTGGGCCCGCAACAAGGGCTACGCGAGCGTCGATCACCGCGACGCGATCTCGACGCACGGCATGAGCGTCCACCACCGTCACTCGTGGGCCATCGCGGCGGCGCCGACCCTGTTCTGACCGCCCCTCGCGTCGGCGCGCCCGGGCGCGGGGTCCGTGCGACCCATGGGACCGTGCCCGCCTAGGATGGGAGGACCATGGATGACGACGTCTTCGAGGACTACGACCGCGAGCTCGAACTGGCCCTGTACCGCGAGTACCGCGATGTCGTGCGCCAGTTCACCTACGTGATCGAGACCGAGCGCCGGTTCTACCTGGCCAACGACGTCAACGTCGTGCGCCGCGACACCGAGCACGACTTCTACTTCGAGATCTCGATGACCGACGTGTGGGTCTGGGACATCTACCGCGCCGATCGCTTCGTCAAGTCGGTGCGCGTGCTGACCTTCAAGGACGTCAACGTCGAAGAGCTGTCGCGGCACGACTTCCAGCTGCCCGACGAATTGTCGCTCGACAACTGACGTCTCCTCCCCATCCGCGGCGCGCACTGATCGATCCACGGATGGGCGCCGAGGCCCCGTGCGCCCCGTGACGTGCCTGCCACGCTCTCGGGCATGGCAGCGAAAGACGACCTCGGCCGAGCCGGGGAGGACCGCGCCGTCGCCCATCTGATCGGCGACGGCTACCGCATCATCGCGCGCAACTGGCGGTGCCCGCAGGGCGAGATCGACGTCGTCGCCGAACGCGACGACACGCTCGTCGTCGTCGAGGTGAAGACCCGGCGCAGCGAGTTGTACGGGCACCCCTTCGAGGCGATCGACAAGCGCAAGGCCGCGCGGCTGTGGCGGCTCGCGATGGCGTGGCTGGCCGCGCATCCCGACCTCGCCCGCGGGCGCCGACTACGCATCGACGCCGTCGGCCTCGTCGGGCCTGATGCCCGCACCGCGCGGCTCGAACACCTCGAGGACGCCCTGTGAGCGTGTCGCGGACCTGGGCGGTCGCTCTGACGGGACTGCGCGGCGATCTGGTCGAGGTCGAGGCGGACGTGTCGTCGCAGACGCCGGAGTTCTCGATCATCGGCCTCGCCGACAAAGCGCTGGGCGAGGCGGGACGACGGGTGCGCAACGCGTGCGCCAATCGCGGGCTCGACCTGCCCAAGCGCCGCATCACGGTCAACCTGTCGCCGGCGAGCCTTCCCAAGCGCGGCTCGGGGTTCGACGTGGCGATCGCCGTCGCGGCGCTCGCGACGACCTCTTCGATGGATGCCGCCCACATCGCCGGGACCGTGCACATCGGCGAACTGGGGCTCGACGGGCGACTGCGGCCTGTTCCGGGCGTCCTGCCCGCCGTCGTCGCCGCGCACCGCGGGGGCGTCACCCGTGTCGTGGTGCCCGCGGCGAACGCCGACGAGGCCGCCCTCGTCGACGGCGTCGAGGTGTTCGCCGCGACCTGCCTCGCCGAGGTGGTCCGCTGGCACGGCGGGGTCTCGGACGCCCCCGATCTCGCCC